>JAIDRE010000121.1 GCA_029061925.1 Muribaculaceae bacterium
ACACCTCAAGCCCGGCATGCACCCCCTTTTCATCCGTGTGGTTAAAGGTATGCTCCCCAAAAACCGTCTCGGACGTCGCATCATCGAAAATATGCACGTTTACAACGGTCCTAACCATCCCCACGAAGCCCAGAACCCCACTGTGCTCGATATTAACAAAATCAAATAATTGAAGGTAGATCATGGAAACAGTTAATGCAGTAGGTCGCCGTAAAGCAGCTATCGCTCGTGTCATCGTTAAAGAAGGCAAAGGCGCAATCACAATCAACAAACGTTCACTCGACGTTTACTTCCCCTCTTCTATCCTTCAGTATATCGTTAAACAGCCCCTCGCTCTCCTCGATGTTGCTGAAAAATATGACATCCAGGTTAACCTCGATGGTGGCGGTTACAAAGGACAGGCTGAAGCTCTTCGTTTGGCTATCGCCCGTGCTCTTGTAAAAATCAATCCTGAAGACAAGCACGCTCTTCGTGTTGAAGGCTTCATGACCCGTGACCCCCGTTCTGTTGAACGTAAGAAACCCGGTCAGCCCAAAGCACGTAAACGCTTCCAGTTCTCAAAACGTTAATATTTGCTTATCCTTTTACAAGAATAAGATATATTATATCGTGTTTAGTATCTAAATCTCGGCGATGGACCACGTTCCCTACCCCGAGGTTGAATTTTCGGAACGTAAACAATTTTAAATTAAATGTCAACACCTAATTTTGACCAACTCCTCGAAGCAGGTTGCCATTTCGGTCACCTCAAACGTAAATGGAATCCTGCAATGGCGCCCTATATTTTCATGGAGCGCAACGGTATCCACATCATCGATCTCTACAAAACTGCCGCTAAGCTCGACGAAGCTGCCGCAGCATTGAAGAATATCGCTAAATCAGGCAAAAAAGTTCTTTTTGTCTCTACTAAAAAACAGGCCAAACAAGTCATCAAAGAAAAAGCTGAATCGGTTGGAATGCCTTACGTTATCGAACGCTGGCCCGGTGGTATGCTCACCAACTTCCCCACCATCCGCAAGGCTGTTAAAAAAATGACTACTATCGACCGCATGGCTAACGACGGTACATTTGACAACCTCTCAAAACGTGAGAAACTTCAAATCACCCGTCAGCGTGCGAAACTCGAAAAAACTCTCGGTTCAATCGCCGACCTCAACCGTCTTCCCTCAGCTCTCTTTGTAGTTGACGTTCTCAAAGAACGCATCGCTGTTGCTGAAGCTAACCGTCTCGGTATCCCCGTATTCGCTATCGTTGATACAAACTCTGATCCCTCTAACATCGATTTTGTTATCCCCGCTAACGACGACGCTTCAAAATCAGTTGAACTCATCCTCGACACTGTTTGCCAGTCTATGGCTGAAGGTCTCGAAGAACGCAAAGCTGAAAAAGTTGACGCTCAGGCTGCTGAAGGCGAAGGTGCTGCTCCCGCTCCCAAACGTGAACGTCGTCGCGTAAGCCGCAAAGCTGCTGACGAACAGCCCGAAGCTCCCGCTGCTGAAGAAGCTGCAGAATAAAAACAAACATTAAAACATCCCAAATAATATGGCTGTTTCAATTAATGACATCAAAAAACTCCGTGACCTCACCAGCGCAGGTTTGACCGACTGTAAAAACGCGCTCAACGAGACTAACGGAGACATGGAGGCTGCTGTTGAAATCCTCCGTAAAAAAGGTCAGGCTATCGCTGCCAAACGTGAAGACCGTGATGCTGCCGAAGGTTGCGTACTCTCTAAACACGAAGGCGGATATGCTGCTATCGTTGCCCTCAACTGCGAAACCGACTTCGTTGCTAAAAACCAGGGCTTCGTTGACCTCACTGTTAAGATTCTTGACGCTGCAGTGGCTAACAAAGTAAAATCGCTTGACGAACTCAAGGCTCTTCAGCTCGACGGCCGCTCAATCGCCGACCTCGTTGTTGAAGAATCAGGTAAAACAGGTGAAAAATGTGAAATCGGTGCATTTGAATATGTAACCGGTGAATCAGTTACTTCATACAACCACTTCGGCAACAAACTTGCTACCGTTGTTTCATTCAACCAGGGTGGCGTTGACGCTACTGTCGCTCATGACGTTGCAATGCAGGTTGCTGCAATGAACCCTGTTGCCGCTACTATCGCTCAGGTTCCTGAAGAAGTAGTAAAACAAGAATATGAAATCGCTGTTGATAAATCAAAAGCCGAACAGGTTAAAAAAGCCGTTGAAGCTGCAATCAAAAAAGCAGGTATCAACCCCAACCTCGTTGACAGCGACGACCATATCGAATCAAACATCGCTAAAGGATGGCTTACTCGCGAAGAAGCTGACAAAGCACGCGAAATCGCAGCTAAAACAGCTGAAGAAAAAGCAGCAAACCTTCCTGCTCAGATGATTGAGAACATCGCTAAAGGCCGCGTAAACAAATTCTTCAAAGAGTCAGTACTCGTTGAGCAGGAATTTGTTAAAGACGCAACAATGACTATCGGTCAGTATCTTTCAAAATCATCAAAAGATCTCACCGTTGTTGACTTCAAACGCGTTAACCTCAACAAAGATTAATCCTCATTCATTATATTTCATCTAACGAAGGAAGCAGCTCTGAGTGATCAGGGCTGTTTCTTTTTATATAATGTCAACGGGATTGGCGCAGGTAGTTGATGTAGCGCAGGTATTCGGCGGCTGATTGACGGGGATCGGTCTTGATGATGAGTAGAGTTGGACGGGTATGGTCGTTTAGCAGTGTGCGGAACGACTTTTTGAGGGAGTCGGGGGTTGTGGCTTCGAGGACGTTGAAGCCGTAGGCGCGGGCGATTTCGGCAAGAGGGAGATTGACCGATGATGCCATATATGTATCGAGTTCGGGGAGAGCGCGCGTTGTTTTGATGACACGGAAGATGTTGCCCTCGCCGTTGTTTATAACCACCATTTTGAAACGAGGGGTTATGAGTGGCGATGCCAAGGCTCCCATGTCATATTGGGCAGACATGTCGCCTGTGATTAACATGGTCGGGTTGTTGTAGGCTGATGAGGCTCCTATGGCTGTCGATGTAGAGCCGTCAATGCCGCTGACTCCGCGGTTGCAGTCGAGGCGGTGAACGTCGGGTGGAGTGGCAAGAAGATGACGCAATGTCATGCCGTTTGAGACAGCGATGTTATAGTCGCGCGGTATCATGTGGCTAATCATATTGATGGCGAGCATATCGCTCCATTGTGCGTCAAAACCGGCGGTCAGGTCGAGTGCCTTTTGTTGGGCTGCGAGCCAGCGGTCACGGTAGTCAGACTTGCCGGTTGAATATCGTTGCATCGAGGGTGCTAATTTCTGAAAGAAGTAGCGGGGCTCGATGTTAAAGACCGTATCAAGGCTCTGATAGCAGTCAATTGTATGATCTTGGACACCTACATACCAGTGTTTGGATCCCCAGCGTCGTATTGTTTCCTTGAGATTGCGAGAGACGATTGAGCCGCCGAGGGTGATGACTACATCGGGGCGCAATGATTGCTTGTCGGCTACAATGAGTGTCGGGTCGATGGCTGTTACAATGCCTTTGGAGGGCTGTATATTGGCTGTAGCTTCGGCAAGGATGGCAACGTTTGAGACGGTTGCCAGTCGGGTTAAGGCGCGGTTAAGATGATAGTCGGGCTTATTGAAGCCGGCAACTATCAGCACTCGTTTATCGGCAAGTGATTGGGCAATCTCGCGCGATTGTGAGGTCGGGAAGTCTGCTATGAAAGATGTGTAGTTGATTTGTCTTATATCTTCGTCGTCGATTTCGGCTTCGGCTGAGATAGGCTCGCCAATCTCGATGTTGAAGTGGACCGGTCCGGCGGGGGCTGTTGTGGCAGCCCAAAGACCATCGTTAAGCGATCGGTTGACCATCCATTTGAGGTCGGGTTCTGTCGGGTTGTCGGGAAGGGTGTATTGACGTTTGATATAGTTGGTATATATACCGGGCTGACGTATCGTTTGGCTGTCGTCCTGGTCAATCCATGCCGAGGGACGGTCGGCGGTGATGACGATAAGGGGAATGTTGCGGTAGTATGCTTCAGCAATTGCGGGTGCAAAGTTGAGCGGTGCAGTTCCCGAGGTGCAGACGAGTGCCACCGGAGAGTCGGTAATCGAGGCAATGCCGAGGGCGGTGAATGCGGCAGAGCGTTCGTCAATAACGATGTCACACTTGATGTTTGCCGTACGGTTGAGAGCCATTATAATAGGGGTGTCGCGTGTGCCTGGGCAGAGGACTGCGTGGGAGATGTTTGATTTTTGGATGAGTACGGCGAGTTGTCGGCAAGTGTATTTGGCTGTCGTGAGCATAAGAATTTTTTTTACAAAGATAGTAAAAAAAACATAATGCGTTGGTGCTTTTGTTCATCATCTTCTATTAGTTTTGCAGTCTCAAAGAAAAGGTTAACTTTGCAGATATAAATATTAAAATAATTAACA
>JAIDRE010000122.1 GCA_029061925.1 Muribaculaceae bacterium
ATACAAATATCGGTAAAATTACATATTTATCATTAATTTTGCATATTATTAGATAACTATATGCTTACCCCATTAATTAAAGCCGATAAAATAAAGAAAATTGACGAGTTAACTCGAATGGCAAACAATATTGTCATTACATGTCATCTCGCCCCTGACGGAGACGCTCTCGGTTCGTCCACCGCGCTCTGTAAAATTTTATCGGAGATGGGAAAGAAAGTGTATGTAGTAACCCCTGATCAAGTGCCACATTCATTGACGTTTATTCCCGGTGTTAAAGAAGTTGTTGCCGCAACACGTCATGAAGAATTTGCCCATTTGCTTTTTAAAGAAGCTGATTTGATATTTTGTCTTGATTTTAATGCGCCATATCGTATTGATCGACTTGAGGAATCGCTAATAAACTCAAAGGCTCATAAAATATTGATTGATCATCACTTAGATCCCGAAATTGATGCTGACGTAATAATTTCTCATCCCGAGGTGTCATCAACCTGTATGTTGCTTTTCAGGGTGATTTGTCAGCTTGGATGGCTTAGATTAGTAGATAAAGATGTAGCTTCATCAATCTATATCGGAATGATGACCGATACCGGAAACTTCTCTTACAATAGTCAGGACCCCGATTTATATATTGTGATTGCCGAGCTTATTAAAAGGGGAGTGAATAAAGATTCACTTTACAAAAAGGCATTTAATACAAAAACAATCAGTCAATTAAAAATAAACGGGTATGCTATAAGCGAGCGTACATATTTTTATCCTGACCACCATGCCGCATTAATGGTATTGGATAAAGATGATCTTGAAAAATTTGATTATCAACCCGGTTTAACCGAAGGGCTTGTTAATGTCCCATTGTCGGTTCCTGAAATTCATTATGTCGTTTATCTTCGTCAGGCTGATGGATATGTGAAAGTATCGACCCGCTCTGAAGGCGATATCCCCGTTAATGAAATGTGTTCAAAATATTTCAATGGCGGTGGTCATAAAAACGCAGCTGGTGGCGAATTTAACGGCACAATGGAAGAAGCCATCGCTACTTTTGAGAAAGCAATGGCCGATTTTGATAAATATGTTTTTAATTAAAGCTAAACAGCTAAGTAATATAGAAATAACAAAATGAAGAAAATAAACAGTCAAATAATTCTTGGAGTAATCGCGGCAGTTTTTGCATCAATGTCGTTCATATCGTGTAAAGATACAAAGAGTTATTCCGAGCTCCTTTTTGATGAAAAGGTAAATATAAATGCTTTCTTGGCAAACCAACGTGTAATTAATGAGGTGCCGGCTGACTCGGCATTTGAGGTTGGACCTAATGCACCATATTATCGTATGGATGAAGAAGGTAACGTTTATATGCAGGTTCTTGACCGTGGTAATGGAGAACGTCCCGTCGATGATGAAGTTGTTTATTTCCGTTATACTCGCTATGATTTAGGCAATTACGCTGTTTCTGACTCACTCCCTGCCGGTGCGGGCAATGCTGATAATATGGAAGCAGAACCTACATGGTTTAGACTAAACAACTATCGTATAACTGCATCATCTCAGTATGGCATGGGTATTCAATTGCCTATGACTTATTTGAACTATAATGCAAAAGTCAATATTGTTTTGAAATCACAATATGGCTTTACCTCTGAAATTGCTCTTGTAACACCATTCCTTTATAATATAAGCTATTATAAACCGGCAGTCTAATAATTCTTCCACATCTTAGAAAACCAATTTAACCATATAAACATGTCACTTATAAAATCTATCTCTGGTATCCGCGGAACAATCGGAAGTCGTCCGGGTGAGGGTCTTAGCCCTTTGGATATAGTGAAATTTACAGCTGCTTATGCTGCATTTATTAAGAAAACAACTGATTGCCGTTCTCGCCTTATTGTTGTTGGCCGAGATGCTCGACTCTCAGGCAAAATGGTAAATGATATTGTTGTTGGAACTCTTGTAGCAATGGGCTTTGATGTTGTGAACATCGGTCTTGCAACAACCCCTACTACAGAGATTGCTGTGGTTGAAGAGGGCGCATGTGGCGGTATCATCCTCACTGCATCTCACAATCCCAAACAGTGGAATGCTTTGAAATTGCTTAACAAAGATGGTGAATTCCTTAATGACGCTCAAGGCAAAGAAGTCCTCCGTATTGCCGAAGCTGAAGAATATCAGTTTGTTTCGGTTGATGAACTTGGCCACGAATATGTTAATGAGACCTACACACGTCGTCATATCGATAAAGTTCTCGACCTTGATCTCGTTGATGTCGATGCTATTTCAAAAGCTAACTTTACAGTGGCTGTTGATGCTGTAAACTCGGTCGGAGGTGTTGTAATTCCCGAACTTTTACGTCGTCTTGGCGTCAAAAATATTATTGAATTAAACTGTGAACCAACCGGTCACTTTGCTCATACACCCGAACCGATACCCGAAAACCTTACTCAAATTTCATCATTGATGAAAAATTCTAAAGCTGATGTCGGTTTCGTCGTTGACCCCGACGTTGACCGTCTCGCTATCGTGATGGAAAATGGTGAAATGTTTGTCGAAGAATATACTCTTGTGGCCGTTGCTGACTATATTCTTTCAAAAACTCCTGGTGCAACTGTCAGCAACCTTAGCTCATCTCGTGCTTTACGCGATGTAACCGCTGCTCATGGTTGTGAATACAACGCTTCGGCAGTGGGCGAGGTTAACGTTGTTACCAAGATGAAAGAAACCGGTGCGGTCATCGGTGGAGAGGGCAATGGTGGAGTAATCTATCCTGCTTCTCACTATGGTCGTGACGCTCTCGTTGGTGTTGCCCTTTTCCTTACACTCTTGGCTAAGAGTGGCAAAAAAGTTAGCGAACTCAAAAAACAATATCCCGCCTATTCTATCGCAAAATCTAAAATCGAATTAACGCCCGAGATTAATGTCGATAAGATTCTTGAAGCTGTAAAACAACGTTTTGCAGGTGAAAAAATCACAGATATTGATGGTGTGAAGATTGATTTTACCGATTCTTGGGTTCATCTCCGCAAGTCAAATACTGAACCAATCATTCGTATTTATTCAGAAGCTCATACAATGGATGAAGCTGAATCACTTGCTGAGAAAATCAAGTCGATTATTACTGAAATGACAAAATAAATGCAAAATTTCGCTGTTTTTTTGCGAATGAAGTCAATTAACATATGAAAAAATTGATAATTACACAAAAAAGCAGTAACTTTGCACCGCTTTTTAGCAATCCCGTGTGATGGGAAATTAAGGAGCACTAATTCACTTAATTTTGAGTAACACAATTAAACAAAACAAATGAAAACATTTAAACTTGAAGCCCGTCCTCGTGTAGAGC
>JAIDRE010000123.1 GCA_029061925.1 Muribaculaceae bacterium
TAATGTTCCATCCCATATAATTTATAATAGGAGACTGTTCAACTCCGCCGGTCAAAACACGGCTTTCGGGGCTAATAGAGAATAGATGATGTTTATCATAGTATGTTTCTTTTCCATCGGGTTCGATGAAAAATGCACGATTAAAAAACTGATTATTGTCATTACATAAAAAACTACCAGAAAAAGCCGCTCCGGTTTTCTTTGAAAGTTTTCTGATTGAATTTAGAGATTCGCCGTCAATTGGTTGGGCATACTTGACAATTTCATTCTTGTCGGCTATAAAACCGGTTGAAAATAGTTCCGGAAGGACGATAATATTTGAGTTCTCTACCACAGGTTGCGAAACGAGCTGCTCAATCAGGCGTATATTCGCATCAGAGTCAGTTTGTTTAATGTCAAGTGGTAAAATTGTTATTGTAAGAGAGTCTAAATCCATTTTATTCGGTCTCGCTTGAGAAGTTCTTGGGATTCTTACCGGTAAATTTGCTGTAATACTGCTTAATAACTTTCATATCGGTATCATTATCACCGGTTGGGGTAAAGGTGTCGGTAAGTGTTATTTTATGAGTTTTGTAGTCTATTGCACCAAGAACGATAGGGATGTCGGTCTGCCGTGCAATTTCAAGGAATCCTGTATGCCATTTTGTTGTTCGGCTGCGTGTCCCTTCCGGTGTAATAGCGAGAGTCAGTCGGTCGCAGGTCTTGTATTTTTCAACAAGATAATCAACAAGCGAACGGGTTTTGTTACGGCGAACTACCGGAACGCCACCAATCGATTTAAAAATCGGACCTAATGGCCAAAAGAACCATGATTCTTTCATTAAAAATCCGGCCTTACGACTGACCGATGCATAGGCGAGTTTGCCAAGAATAAAGTCCCAGTTACTTGTATGGGGTGCCACACAAATAATTGCTTTCGGATAGTCAGGTACTGTTACGTCAACCGACCAACCTGCTATTTTCAATATGAGACCTGCTAAATTCATGAGGAATAATAGAGGAGTGAATCCCGAAATGACTCACTCCCGTTTTTTTACAATGTTATTTCGTTTTCTTGGTCGGGAGAGCTTTGTTCATTTCTCCAACAATGTCCTGAAGTTCTTTATTGAACTCGTTTTCGAGTGATTTGAATGCCTTAGAATAGTATTCACGACGAGCTTTGTTGTATTGAGCGCGAGAGTCAAAATCTTTTGGCATTTTGTCAAAATTCACTGAAATGCGACGGAGTGATGAAGTTTGAAGACGTGCGGTTTTGAGAATGATATCATTAAACTCATCAAGTTTTGCACCTGGCAAGCAGTGTGAAGCAAAAAGACACTGGCTAACAACGTCACCACAAATGTAGCGGATGTTCTTTTTAAGAGTTCTACGGTTCATAATAATATGGTTTTATTAGTTAAACAATTAAAGGGGCTTATTATGTTCATTTATAACCTTATTTAATGCTGCAGTCGAAAGAGCGATGTGTGTTACTTTTTGTGGATGTCCCTTGGGATGTGGCTTAAATACACATCGATTCGGGTCATCGGTTCTGAGAGTAATAACAATTTCATCATCGGCTATCGAGGTTTCGCTCGGTCGTTCAAGGTCAATTTGGTTGGGATTATTTTTTAGCAACGCTCTTAGGCGTGATTCGTTAGTGATGTCAGATGCATCAAGGTCGTTAGTTAAGATTGCCATGAATCGTTTTACGGGTAACCCCATTTTACTTGCAATAACTGCGGCAGTTGCATTACCGAGGTTTTCTGTTGGGGTGGCAATAACAACCTTGTCGAGCGGTCGGTCTAAAGCTGCCAATCGTGCGTAGGCATAGAAGAAATATATTACGCGTGGCAATAGAATTGCAATATTAACCGAATTGGCTGTCAATAAGGGAATTGTACTCTTATCCTGAGATGATAAGATAATATCTTTAACAAGATTCTGACACTCATGAAATGAGGCTGAAACTTCGATTGGAACAACATGCGAGCCATAATCGAGTAGGTTTGAACGGCGACAATCGCTCAGACATCCGTTAGGATAAACCACAAATGTGTTCACTTCATTGAGAGTGGCAAAGGCATCGGCTACTGCATTACCAACGTTATCGCTGGTTACAACAATTATATTTGTCGGTTCATTTTTGCGTATAATGTCGATATAACTTGCCATAAATCTGGCACTGATATCGTTATAGTTGTTTGTCGGTCCTTGTGTCAGGTCAAGAGTGAAACGGTTATGTTCGGTTTCTTCAAACGGTATTTCAAAGTTGATAGCCTTTTCAATCAGTTCTTTGATTTTTACAGCCGGTATGTCAGACCCAAAGAACATATTTGCAACAACATAGCCAATTTCAGGCAGAGACATGGCTGAAATGTTATTGAAGAACGCACGTGGAATTGACGGCAGGGATTCTGGTAGATAAAGTGACCCGTCCGGAGCAATTCCTCGCATGACGGCTTCATGAAGTCCAACTGCTGGAGTTTGTTCGTTTACCGGTATATATAACATAAGTTATTGTCTTGATAGGTTGTAAATAGCATAGATTTTATCTCACGTTTGCGATACTCATAATGTCGGCAAAGACTCCGGCGGCTGTAACATCAGCTCCGGCACCATAGCCTTGAATTATGATTGGAAAATCTTTGTATCTATCGGTTGTAATGGCAATTATGTTGTTGCTGCTTTGGAGCGAATGGAATGGGTGTTCCGGACCGACTGTCCTAAGTCGGGCAGTTGCACGACCGTTTGAATCCAAAGTTGCGATAAATCTGAATTTACGGTTACCTGCTTCAGCTTCATGTCGTTTCTTCTCAAATTCAGTATCGAGAGCGGGGAGACGTTTAAAGAAACTGTCAACATCGCCTTCAAAGAGGTCTGCCGGAACAAAAAGTTCTTTTTCAACGTCGCTTTGTTCGATATGATAACCACCTTCACGCGCAAGAATTACTATTTTTTTGACAACATCACCCCCGCTCAGGTCAACACGCGGGTCGGGTTCAGAGAATCCGTTTTCACGAGCAAGAGCAACTGCTTTACTGAACGGTGTATCAGGTGATAATACATCAAAAATATAGTTTAATGTACCCGATACAACTGCTTCGATTTTGAGGATTCGGTCGCCGGAGTTTATCAGATTATTAATTGTACTGATGATGGGTAGTCCGGCACCAACGTTGGTCTCAAAAAGGAATTTGACATCGCGGAGAAGTGCGGTTTTTTTGAGCGATTCGTAGTTGGAATAAGCCGACGAAGCCGCCGTTTTGTTGGCTGCAACAATATTGATGTTGTTATCAAGCAATGGTTTATAAAGATCGGCAATCTCTTTGCTTGTGGTGCAATCTACAAATATTGAGTTGAATAGGTTCAGGTCTATAAAGCCCTGGACAATATTTTGTGGAGTCGATCTAAGAGTTGATGCCTCAAGGAGCTCCTTGTAATTGTCAAGGTTGATGCCGTCTATATCAAAAACAATATGTCGTGAGTTAGCAATGCCGACAACTTTCAAGTCGAGCGACTTCTCGTTGTGAAGACTTTTCTGTTGTTTTCTGATCTGTTCAATAAGTTTACGTCCGACATTCCCTGTTCCGGTAACAAAGATATTCATTACCTTGGTTTCAGAAAGGAATAGCGAATCGTGGATTACGTTCAGAGCTTTTTGAAGTTGCGAGCGTCTGATTACAAACGAAATATTGATTTCAGACGCACCTTGAGCAACAGCAATTACATTGATACCGTTACGACCGAGTGTCCCGAAAAGTTTACCGGCAATTCCGGCAGTTCCTTTCATGTTTTGACCAACGATTGCGACAGTTGCGAGGTCGTGAGTCGGTACGATGTCAGAAAGTTGGCCGCTTTGGAGTTCGGCTCTAAATTCTTCTTTAAGAACCCTGACTGCAAGGTCGGCATCGGCATTTTTAACCGCAAACGATGTGTTATTTTCACTTGATGCTTGAGATACAAGGAAAACCGACACTCCGTTACGAGCCAATGTGTTGAAAATTCGGGCATTAATACCGACAATTCCAACCATTCCGAGACCGGTAACCGTAATCAGACAGGTATCATTAATAGATGAGATACCTTTAATCGGTTTACCCTCAAGCGATGTTGAGTCAGATACGAGGGTGCCGGGCGCAGACGGGTTGAATGTGTTTTTAATTACTAACGGAATATCCTTGTGGAAAGCCGGATATATTGTTGGCGGATAGATTACTTTTGCACCGAAGTTGCAAAGTTCCATTGCCTCAACATAAGAGAGTTTGTCAATGACATAAGCCGAATCGATGAGACGCGGGTCGGCGGTCATGAAGCCGTCAACATCGGTCCATATTTCGAGAGCTTCAGCATTCAGATTTGCGGCTAAAATTGAAGCTGTATAGTCGCTTCCGCCACGTCCGAGATTAGTGATGTGACTATCTAAGTCGGTTGATATAAAACCGGGTACGAGAGCTATTTTAAAGTCTTTGTTTCTGAATGTCTCATCAACGAGTCGAGCCGTTGTCTCAGTTTCAAGTACATTTTTACCACCTTCGTTGACAGTCTTTATGAAATTACGGGAGTCATAAAGAGTCGCGTCTTTAATTATCTTGGAGATGATGAGACTTGAAAGTCTTTCACCATAGCTGACAACGATGTTTAACGTACGTTCTGATAGGTCTTTAATCAGAGAAATGCCTCGATAGATATTTGAAAGTTCGTCAAACAGGACATCAACTTGACGTTTCAGATCGGCACGAACATCTTCGGGTACGAGATTCTCGATTATATCATAGTGACGTTTTACTATATTATCAAATGAGGTTTGATACTCTTGGTTACCGTCAGCGGCAAGCTTAGATGTAGCAATCAGCATATCGGTCACTCCACCGAGAGCTGATACAACAATGATAGCCGGTTTAGAACCGCTTTCAACGATTTGTTTTACATTTTTTAGAGATGCAACGGTACCGACCGATGTACCCCCGAATTTTAAAACTTTCATTTTGTAATTTGATTTAGGGCAAAGATACAAAAAAAATTGTTAATGAAATATTTTCACATTAACAAAAAAAGAAAAAGCCTGCTAAAAAATATTCAGCAGGCTTTTGAGAATGAATTATGAAACTTTTACTTGTTTTCGTAATAGAGTGTCATTGTTGTGCGGTCGCAAACTTCTGCAGGACCCCAGAACTGAATAGGACCGGGATACATATAGCAAGTGTTTTCAGCCCATTCTTTGCGTTTTGAAGCAAATTCGAGGAATGGTTTGCCGTCAAGTTTAACAAGAGCTTTTTGGATAACGGGTTTGAGTTCGCCGTTACGTCGTTCCATGTTCATCATCATAGTGATAGGAATACCACCGGCTTTCCATTGAACAGAGGGGAGTGTAAGGTTACGAACGCTTGACATATAACCGGTTACGCCTGCTTCAATAAGGCATGCAGCATTGAAACCGAGTGCATAGCAGTAGTCTGCATCAAAATTAGAGGGATCGGCACAACGTCCTTCATAACCAAAGAAGTGGTGGAGGGGAGAGAACTTGCCGTTGTATTTGCCTGCGACTTTCATTTCGCCAAGACGTTTCGCTACCATTTCGCTAAGGAGTTTTTCAGTCTCGATGAGTGAAACCTGAACATTTCCGTGGGGGTCGCGGTCAAGGCTGAGCTGACGAGCTACGCCGGCAGGAAGCGATTCGTAGATTTTTGCGTTATCAGCTGAAAGGTTAGCAATGATCCATTCACGCTGTTTGTCTGCTTCAACTTTAGCAAATTCAGCACCTTTTGAAGCGAGAAGGTCGTTGAGTTCAGCGATAAGTTTTTTGATAGCGGGGATGAATTCGATGAGACCTTCGGGGATAAGGATTGTACCGAAGTTCCAACCTTTTGCAGCACGGTAAGCTACAACGTCAGCAATCTGTTGAACTACATCATCAAGAGTCATGTTTTTAGCTTCAACCTCTTCTGAGATGATACATACGTTAGGTTGAACCTGGAGGGCACATTCGAGAGCGATGTGAGAAGCCGAACGACCCATAAGTTTGATGAAGTGATAGTATTTTTTAGCTGAGTTACAGTCACGCTGAATGTTTCCGATAACTTCAGAGTAAACTTTTGTAGCAGTATCAAAACCAAATGAAGTTTCGATAACGTTGTTTTTGAGGTCACCGTCGATAGTCTTGGGACATCCGATAACCTGAACACCGGCTCCGATTTCTTTGTAGTATTCAGCGAGAACGGCAGCGTTGGTGTTAGAGTCATCACCACCGATGATTACAAGTGCTGAAATATTGAGTTTACGAAGAATTTCAAGACCTTTGTCAAACTGATCTTTCTTTTCAAGTTTGGTACGTCCAGAACCAATGATGTCAAAACCACCGGTGTTGCGATATTGGTCAATAATATCAGAAGTTAGTTCGATATATTGATGATCTACAAAACCGCCGGGGCCCATAAGAAAGCCATAAAGACGGCTCTGTTTGTTAATGCTTTTGATTCCGTCAAAGATACCGCTGATAACATTATGTCCACCGGGAGCCTGACCGCCTGAAAGGATTACACCAACGTTGATGGGTTCACCTTGTTTACGATCGGCAGATGCTCTTTCGAAAGTGATTTCGGGAAGACCATAAGTGTTAGGGAAAAGTTTTTTGATTTCATCCTGGTCGGCAACCGATGTGGTGGGTTTGCCTTCAACAACGGTTACAGCTCCGGAGATTTCAACGGGGAGCTTAGGCTGATAAGAAGCACGGGCTGCTTGCAATGCGCTCTTTTTCATACTACGGTTTTTCTTTTTTAGAATTTGTTTATTGGAATAATTTGATTTTTCCTTATTGGATTACATTTTGTGCAAAGTTACAAAATATTCTTGACACTTTTCAAGTTGGAAGGCTCACTTTGTTAAAAAAACGCACATTGTAATTAAATTTAACATTTGAAGCGTAAAAATAAAAAAGCTCGCCGAAGCGAGCTTTTTTCAACCCTGCACGCACTTTTCACATGCATCTTACTTACTAACTAACCCTGATATCTTTTGTTAATTTTAGCTTTATGAAAACTTTATCTTTTTTGAGTATGGGGTAAATA
>JAIDRE010000124.1 GCA_029061925.1 Muribaculaceae bacterium
CTCCGCAAAATTATATATAAATTCACAATTACCCCCCCCCCGAATGTTAATTTTTGTTAACAGTCTGCGTTTTTATTTCCCTTAAAAAATTTAACATTAAGAAAAGCGTAACTTCTCACTAAGATATTAAAGTGTAAAACACAATTAGATTTTATTCTGGAATCAGAATTGCGCTGAATTACAGTAAAATTGTTACTTTTGAATTATGGAATCAAATCACAATAACGAAATTATACTATACTATGTAGATGACACCGTTTTAACATAACTATCAAAGTGTATCCCGGGAGTAACTGTTGATATTTACGATGGTCAAATTTCCAAGCAGCTTCGTCAAGATGTAGAGAAACACAACGTGCAATATCCCGGAGTGACCATACATAAATATATTAAGGCTCACGACCGATTCCTAATCATTGATGAAGAAGTCTATCACATCGGTGCATCACTGAAAGACCTCGGCAAAAAACTTTTTGCATTCTCAAAAATGGAAGTAATGACCGGAACAGAATTGATAGCAGGGCTAAAACAACCTATTTAATCATAAAACAGCGCCCCCTAAAGCTTATAAAACTTTAGGAGCGCATATTCAATTAAAAGATTTGACTAGTTTTCCCATTCTAACAAATGTCAGATTATGTCAAATGGAAATTTCACATATTGTGAGAATACAATTAATACACATAATAGTGATATGTTGACCGATGATTACGAAGATATTCCTTTGCAATATCAGAAATAGACGAAATACGTTGCTGCTCAAGATTATATTCTCTTTGCTTGTCATTTTCAGCCGCCAAATAAGCTCTTTCACGATCTCGTTCTTCACGTTCTATGGCAATCTTTTCGTCATGACGTATTTCTACTCCGGCTTTTTTTGCTAATGCAGATGCAGATGCCGCACATTGACTATTGCTATCGATAGAATCCAGAAGGCGTTTCATTTCATCGTAGTTTTTTAATGCATATGCACTTTCAGCTTGTTTCATAATCATAGAACACTCATGATTTTGTTTGCCCATGTAAATATCATCTAATGCCGAAAATACTTTTGTATGAATTGAGCTACTATTAGGGCACGCCCAAAGCAATGTAATTGCTTCATCATATTGCCCCATTTTACTTAATATATTTGCTTTATCTATAATTGCATCGATATGTGTAGTATAATATTCGTGAGCCTTATGCAATGCGCTTGAAATGAAATTTTGTATTTCGATTCCAGATGGCTTAAGATGTTGTATTGCGTCCATCGCTGCTTTCTTGGAATCAAATCCAGATCCTTTTAACTGAATTATGGTTTGACCAAACTGGAGGTTCAATAACGGTTGTTCAATCCTTAAAGATAACTCAAACTTTTTAATCACCATCTTTCTCATACCAGTTTCTACAGTTTCCTCTGAAATGGGTATTAGTTCTCCGACAAGATAGAGACCTTCTTCACCTTGTGAATGTATTCCCGCTGATTTAAGAGCCGTATTTAAACGGGCATCAAGACTCTTGGCAATATGCGATACATCTATTGATCGATTATCGATAACTGCAATTACTGGTAAATCCTGGCTATATCCTTCACATAAACAAATCATCATGATAAATGAAACAATGAAAGAACGTAGATTTAAATTTTTTTCCATATTATGATATAGTAATAATTAGAGAATTATTTACAACGTTACGAGTAATCTTTAACCCATGTTTTCTAGCGAATTTAACAAATTCACGACCGAAGGCAGCGATAGTAAAATTATTACCATTGGAATCTTTTAATGGAATTCGAACATCATCAACAATCATTTTAGTTGCTGTCGTGCCCTGAACATGAAAATTACCTTGATAAGCATGTTCTTCCAACCACATTTCTATGAGATCTGCAAGTGTAAGCATTTCATCACCGATTTCTGAATTCATATTGTATTGAGATCCTTCATCAAAACCAATAGTCATGTTTAAAGACTTACCATTCTGAACCATATCATTAAACTTAGTCTGCATAACATTAAGGAAATCATCAGCACAACTCTCGATTGCTTTTGCACCAAGTCGTCCAAAATCATCGGTATAGAATTTACCACTGTCACCAACCTTATTAGAAAGTGAACCACCGGTGCTTATATCATAGGCTGTAATTATGACCTTTACAGTATTCCCTGATTCTGAACGGTTTATTATCATCTCAGCGTC
The DNA here is from genome assembly GCA_029061925.1 of Muribaculaceae bacterium. Lineage (GTDB taxonomy): Bacteria > Bacteroidota > Bacteroidia > Bacteroidales > Muribaculaceae > CAJUPY01. Next base: position 2,185 of record JAIDRE010000124.1, read on the forward strand.
AACATATATATCAGCTCCTGAAGATGCTATTATCATTGATTTTATATCTGATTGTTGATCATCGGACATTCCTGCCTGAATAGATCCTGCTTTTAATTTACCAAGAAAATCAATAGTTGTAAATCCTCTAGAATCAAAAGCTTCCTTAATCTTTGTAAGTACAATACGTTTATCTGCATCGTCTTCCAGTACTGTACGAATATCTTCACCATCCTTTACAAATGGCACAACCATAATTTTAGGTTGAACAGTCACTTGTTCGGCTTTCACATTATCAACAAAGCAACTGCCAATTAAAAGACAAATTAAAAATAATTTAAATATTTTTTTCATAGACCGAATTTTCTGATAACACCAATTTTTTCAAGTTTATTTCTTAAAGCCCTAATATTTACTGTAACATCAAGAACTATACTTTTTTGTTTGTTCGCATCCTTGCCGAATTTTCTTGCAATTACAGATCGTGTGATTTCACTTTGATATTCATTATCGAAGAATTTATCAAGCACTTTGCCATATTTTTCCATCGAAGTTGATTCGGTCTCCGGCACCATTGGGATATGTTGTTGTGAATTAGGAATTCCTTCAAACATCAAAGCTTTAATTACATTTAATTCTGCATTTTTAGATGCTATTTTTGCGTTTTTACCATATCCTACAACTCTAAAAGTCATTGTTTCGCCATTTACTGAAATACAATTTACTTGATACTGGGCAAATGATGTAAAGTAACAGAAAATAGTAAAAAGAACTGATAGGACTATAAAATGTTTCATTTTTTTTGTTGTTTTAGTTCGCAATTTAATTTAACAGAATTGTCAAAATAAGATTTAATCTGATCCATTATCTTCTTTGGGACCTCACATTCTGAAAAGTTAGGACCTGCAACAGTTTTAACCTTTATTTCTCCAATTATCTTATGATAAGGGTGTCCATCTAACATTTCAATAGCTTCAATGGTAAATATATTACCCGGTTTTACACCTTGTTCAGTTCCTACATTTAAAAGAATTGTTTTATTGTCTATTATACGAACAACAGAACAAGTTACTGGAAAATTATTACGAAACCAATCTCCAATTTCAGATTGTATAGATTGCATAGCCATATTTACAGCAGCTTCGGGACTCATACATTCCTGAGATGCTTTTCCTTGAAAACTTGTGGCTTCACTACTTAATCCGCTAGCTACATCCACGACTTTCATTTCAAAACCGACACTCGCTTTGAATCCTCTAACCGATCCATCAGCATTTTTCATACGATAAACTGGAATCTTAATGATATGGCCTGTAATCATTTTCTCAGCAGCTACTGCTACATCCTGTTCTACAAGGTTTTTACTATCGAGAAATGCTTCTGACTTTTGCAACTCAAGCTCAGAACGTATTTTATCAATACTCGTACGGTCTACCACCCTGAATCTACGAGTATTTGTAAGCATCTCAGTCACCTTTTCTGTGACAAGACCTGTATATGGTGAATTTTCTTGACACGAAAATTCGGCAACACCAACTACCGGTCTGTTATCAATAGATTGCTGTGGGTAGGCCAAATGCCCACCCATAGCAATCATAATACTGATACAGACGGTTCTCACCGCTTTAATCATAGATTATTTTCAGATTTAACAAGTTTAATAATCTGGTCAATAGCTTTAGTTTCTTCTGCAAGTGCTTGTCCGGTTACAGGCATAATATCGGTAGCCCATTTTAGAGGTTTTGCAAGCTTAATAGCTTTCATTTTGTCTACCTTTTTCAAAGATTCTGCAGCATTCTTCCCAGAAACACCAAGTTCTGCCATTCCAGCAGTCTGAGTTGCGATGGCTGTTGCCAAACTTAACCAATCATCAAGTGTTGGTTTTGTAATAGTAACATCCTGTACTCCATCTTCTGTTTCACCAATCTGACGAGAATAAAGGCTGTGTAGTTTTTTAGCAGAGTCCACAGCTCCTTTTGCAGCGGTTTTATTTCCGTCTACAAAACCATCTATGTCTCCTACGCCACAAGGATTTGGTGCTTTCGCACACGCCTTGTCAAGTTTCTCAACAAGTTTGTCAAGTGATGAGAAATCTGCTGTTACGGATTGTGCATTTGCACAGAACGAGAATGTAGCAACCATTACTACAATTGTTAGAAGAATTTTCTTCATAATAAATAATGTGTGCCTTCGGACCCACCTCGTTAGCAATTTAATTGGTTTATAAATAAATGAGCGTGAGGGTCGTACTGTTGCTCGTTCCACTTTCCGAGGCTCTGGTATTGCCCATCTCTGTTGAACGAGCAAACTTGCAGAAGCCTCACGCAGAATATATGTAAACATATCCAATGCCACCACTCACGCGGTAACAAAAGATAGAATATACATATTCACAAGGCATCTACTGTTTGCTGCATTCTTGACAGAGATTGAAATTTACCAGATTTCGGAAAGTCAAGAAAGAGCGTCGAGTAAACGCTTTCTAAAATGTTGACCGACCCTCCCGCATTTCCCATATTGGCTTCTGCGTTTAGATCTGCGGTGCAAAGTTAGATAATCTTTTTGATTAACGCAAAAATAAAATTTAGAATAGGGAGATAAAGTATATTTAAGGTGGGAAATTTGTCGATTTTTCCATAACATTTTGAAAATATAAAAAGAATGTTGTAACTTTGTGGTCGAAAATATAATATCGCTCTTTTAGAAATCGATAACTCAAGGGGTCTTCGCCTTATACGGCCGAGATTCTTTATTTTTTTATTATTTACGAAAAAACTAAAAACAGAATAAACTATGGCAATTACTTTTATGACTAAAGAGGGCTATAAGAAAAAAATGGAAGAAATAGCCTATCTTGAAAATGTAAAACGTCCTGAAATATCGGCTGCTATCGCTGAAGCTCGTGACAAAGGTGACCTTTCGGAAAATGCTGAATATGATGCTGCGAAAGAGGCTCAGGGCATGCTCGAAATGAAAATTTCTCAGCTAAAAGACCTCGTGGCTAACGCTCGTATTCTTGACGAAAGCAAGCTCAACACTGATGTTATTCAAATTCTCAACCGCGTTAAACTCAAAAACTTAACCAAAGGTGTAGAACTCGAATATACAATTGTGGCTGACAGCGAAGCTAATCTCAAAGAGAAAAAAATCGCATCATCAACTCCTATCGCTCAAGGCCTTCTCGGTCACAAAGTCGGTGACGTTGTAGAAATCAAGGTTCCTGCCGGAGTGATGAAATTTGAGGTTCTCGAAATCGGCTTCTAATCGTTATTTGCTATGGCATCAATTTTTTCACGCATTATCGCCGGCGAAATTCCCTGCTACAAGGTTGCCGAAGACGATAAGAATTTTGCATTTCTCGACATTAATCCCGTTGCTCCGGGTCATGTTCTGGTCGTTCCTAAAAAGGAGGTTGACTATATTTATGACCTCGATGAAGCTGACTATGTTTCTCTTGAGCTTTTCGCTGCCAAAGTAGCAAAGGCAATCGTTAAAGCATTGCCTTGTAAACGAGTTGGATCGGCAACAATAGGTCTCGAAGTTCCGCACGCCCACATCCACCTTATCCCCATCAACAAAGAATCGGATATGAATTTCTTCAACGAGAAAGCAAAATTGTCTGAAGCTGAAATGCAACATATTGCCGACTCAATTGCCGAACAGATTCAATAATTTTTAAACTATACCAGATGAAAAAAGCTTTCTCCAAAATAAGCGCCGGCCTTGGCTTGGGCGTTGCCGTTATGATGACATTGACCAACTGCGGGTCAAACAACGAATGGAAGGTTAAAGGCTCAATCGACAGCGCAGCTGACCAACTCGTTGTACTTGAGGCATCAAACAACGGATATTGGTATGCTCTCGACACAATATCAGCCGACAAAAACGGTAAATTTTCATTCAATCGCGAGGCAGCCGGCTATCCCGACGTTTATCGCCTTACAATCGGTGATAACTCGATTTATTTCCCTGTTGACAGCATCGAAACAGTCACAATTACAGGCTCAAACGGTGTAATCGACATCAAGGGTGCTGAATCGGCTGACGCATTCATGCGTGTTGACAAACTCGTCAATGATGCCGTTGCAAAATCAGGCGTAACCGCTTTGAACGATTCAGTTCTTAAGCGTCAGATTGGACAAATCATTCTTGAAAATCCTGCCGGAATCGTAGCTTATTATGCTATCAACAAAAAAGTTGGCGATACCCCCTTGTTTAACGTTGCTGACAAAGCAGACCTCCGCATCATCGGTGCGGTTGCAAATGCGTTTAACTCGCAGCGTCCCGGCGACCCACGCACAACCTACCTCCGTTCGATCTACCTCTCAAACCGCAATTCTCAGACTCCCGGAGTCACAATCGAGGCTTCAGAGTTGCCGTTTATCGACATCGACCTCCTCGACCGTGACGGGAAAAGTGTAAAATTGAGCGACATTGCCGGCAATGGTAAGGTAATATTGGTTAGCTTCACCGCATTGACTGCCGACCAGTCACCCGCCTTCAATCTCGAACTTGGCAAGATTTACAGCGACCTTTCAGCAAAGGGTCTTCAAATCTATCAGGTTGGCTTTGACAGCGACGAATTTGCATGGCGTCAGTCTGCCAAAAACCTTCCCTGGATTTCGGTTTATAACGGATCGACAAACGGCGAAGTACTGATGAAATATAACGTTGGCAGTCTTCCCGCAATGTTTATCCTTGACCGTCAGGGCAATTTGGTAGAACGCGTTGACAACATGGCAAACCTTCGCCCGCTCATCAACAAATATCTCTAATCGACAACCACCACATTAAACCATTGAGCATGTTGATATGTTATTTTGATATAATAACCAAAATTTCAGTTTATTTATGTCAAGCCTCATATCAACAGCAACAGTGGTTGCCCCCCATCGAATTGCGAAACGATCAACAACTGCATCCCCTCTTAAATTCAAGAAGATAACGCTCGCCGATCTACCTGAAATCAACCGCATACTTCAGGAATCAAAGAGCCGCACGTGTGATTGCACAATCGGTGGAATATTTATGTGGATCGATTATTTCGATTACAGTTATTGTATATATCGCGATACGCTTTTCATCAAAGGTGTTTCAGAACTTTACCCCAACAAGCCTGCATTTTCATTACCTCTTGGCAAAATGGATATTGCCCACGCCATAGACTTGCTCAAACAATATTGCAATGAAAACAAGTTTGAGCTTCGTTTCTCGGCAATCCCCGAGGATCGGCTTGCCGAGTTCCGTTCGGTTGGAGTCCGCGATACCGAACAACTCGTTGACTGGGGCGATTATCTCTATGACATCCAAAAACTTGCCACACTTTCTGGTAAAAAAATGTCAAAGAAACGTAACCACGTCAATCGTTTCGAGATTGAAAATCCGGGATATTGTCTGGTGGAAATAACACCCGAAAATGTGCATAGGCTGAAAGTCGAATTTGACTCATGGTTGTCGCCTGAAGACCTTGATCGCGCGACAGCAGTCGAAGAACATCGTCAGGTTGTTAATGTGCTTGAAAATCTCAATTGCTATCCCTTTGAAGGATTGATACTTCTTGACAAAGACCATCGTCCCGTGGCATTTACTCTTGGGGAGATTATCGGTGACACCCTCTTTGTTCATATCGAAAAGATGCGTCATGATGTTGCCGGAGCAGGCGAGACGATTAACAAATCATTTGCCGCCTATATGCTTGAACGTCATCCCGAATTAAGATATGCCAACCGCGAAGAAGATGCCGGCGACCCCGGACTTAGAAAGGCCAAAGAATCATATCATCCTGAAATGATTCTCACAAAATATGATATTGTAGTCTGACCCGACCAACCACAATTAACTAAACCGTTTCAACAAAATCAAATGACTAGCACCACCAATAATCTAACTGAATCAGAAGTCGTTGCACAAGGACGACGAGTGACCTGGGTAGGATTTGGAGTCAATGCCGTGCTTGCATTCCTAAAAATAGTAGCCGGTATATTTGGACGTTCGACAGCTATGCTTGCCGACGGTGTTCACTCGTTAACCGATTTTGTGACCGACGTCATAGTGATTGTGTTTATGGGGTTATCTCACCGAAAAGCCAACAGTAAATATTCATATGGTCACGGGAAATATGAGACATTTGCCACAATGATTGTGGCGTTTTTCCTCATTGCCGTTGCCATCGGCTTTTTTGTTGATGGCGCCGATAAAATATGGAAGTCGATTCACGGCCAAGAAATACCTCGTCCGGGAATGATAGCCTTTGTAATGGCAATCATCTCGATTGTCTCAAAAGAATGGCTGTTCCATTATACCCGATATGTCGGGCGAAAGATTGATTCTCAACTTATCATTGCTAACGCATGGCATCATCGCAGCGATGCACTCTCATCGGTTGCCACTCTACTCGGTATTGCCGGCGCAATGTTCCTCGGCCCGTCATGGCGCATTCTTGACCCATTGGCGGCGATGCTTGTGAGTATCTTTATTGTGATTGTATCAATCAAACTTGCGGCACCTGCAATCAAAGAGTTGCTCGAAGCATCTCTACCTGCCGAATTAGTCAATCAAATCGACACGATTGTAGCTAATACAAAAGGGGTTAAGTCATTTCATAAAGTGAGAAGCCGTCGCAACGGTAACACCGATATCGTTGACCTTCATATTCAGGTCGATCCCGACATAACAGTAAAACAGGGGCATGACATAGCCTCTGATTGTGAACAACAACTAAAAAATCTTCTTGGCAAATCAGCGATTATCAACATTCATGTTGAACCTTAAACATACATTAAATAAATTAATTATCCATTATACTTACAATGAAATCCCTTATTAAACAATTCGTTTTGGGAACCGTGACAACGATAATTGCCGTCACATCTTTTTCATTTCTTTTTTCAAGTTGTAGTAAAGAAGAGTGCAACCTCATTGATAACATACCCGTTAATTCAAAAGTTATCGCATCGGTCAATATCGACATGATTCTCAAAAATGCCGGTTGCCAGTTTAAAGACGGTACGATTATGCTTTCAAACGACCTGACAATTTTGCGTGACCGCTATTTTCAGGATCGTGCCACTGCGGCAAATATGATTTTATTGACCGCCTCGACTGTTGATTTAAAAAAAGTTTTTGTCTATCAGGTCGATGATCTTGACCCGGTTTTGACCTTTAAAATCAAGAATAAAGAGGTTTTTACCGCACTTGCAACCGGAGCTGCCGGCGAGATGGAGACCGTTGATAAATACGATCTCTTTAAGCTCGAAGGTTGCGCAATCATGACAAAAGACGATTTTGGATGGCTTTCGACCTCAGCCGAAAACATTGAGAAATCATTCGCTAAAAATGGCGGTAAAAAAATTGAGGGATTTAATAACGTAATTGACCTCATCGAAACTTCTGATAAGGCAGTTACAGTAGCTGTTAATCTTCATAAAAGCATTGACGCCGCGCCTGAAAACGGTGTCGTTCAGCAATTTAAAAACGCCTGGATTATCAGTGATGCAACTCTCTCCAACAATATCCTCGGGCTTTCATTCAAGACAATCGACAAGAGCGGTAAAGCTCTTGACATCAGTCCTTATATCGGCGAAATAGACTCTGACTTTTTGAGATATACCCCCGGCAATACCCAACTACTTTTTGCACTCGGCAGCGTTGCCGGAATTGACGAATTATATACGACAATCCGCACAGCTTTTGCGCCCGAGACACGAGAGACAATCGACCAGTTCCTACCTTATATCAAGGAGATAGATGGCACGACATCGGTCGCTATCAACCCCGTTGCAACCGGAAATAGTCTGACCGATTTCTCACTCGACACTTGGGATGCAACTATAATGACCCACTTGCCCCAGCAGAGTGTTGACGGCATCGTTACGATGATCAGGCACCTCGGTACTCTTACCGGACAGGAACCGTCTGACGATGAGCAACCGTCATTTAATGTCGGCGGTAAAGAAGTTTTTTATGGTAACCATGACGGTTATCTTGCATTCTCAACACGTCCGATTTCAGCCAATTACAACAACTCGTTTACAACCGATGTCTTAGGTAGTCGTGCGGTTTTCATGCTTGACATTCCCTATAAAAGTGAAACGATGAAGGCATTTGATTTACCATACGGTTTCTATATGTCGCTACGCCTTGAAAATACTTCGCTCACCGGTCGGTTGAAGTTTAACGGCACTAACGCACCGTTCCTCAGCGCCTTAGCTTCGGCTATGGTGTCTTATGCGCGTGCCAATCCACTCCCCGACATCGTGACAGAAACCGTTACCGATGAATATCACGACGATTCAATGATTGAAGATGAGCTCCAGCCTGTCGAATAAATTTAACATTGAAAAAATCGTTCTGAATCGGGTTATGCCCGATGCTTTTGCATCAGTGTATCCCGACTCTGAAATATGGAATCGCGATTTCACATTTGAACACGGTAAATTTTATCGTATCGATGCGTCATCGGGTGGTGGGAAATCATCTCTCTGCTCTTTTATTTACGGACTACGACACGACTACTCCGGTTCAATTTTAATTGGAGATAAAAACATAAAATCGTTGGATGGCGAACAGTTGTCAGCGATACGTACTCTCAACATAGCCTATCTGCCTCAGGATCTTGCGCTTTTCCTCGAACTGACAGCTGAACAAAATATTCAAATCAAAAATTCGCTGACAAAACACAAAACGCAACAGCAGATTGCTGAAATGGCCCAACTACTTGGTGTTGATAGTTTTATGCACCGTAAGGTTTCAACCCTTTCAATAGGTCAGCAACAGCGTGTAGCAATTATCCGTTCCCTTTGTCAGCCATTTGATTTCATATTACTTGATGAGCCGGTCAGCCATCTCGACAGTGACAACAACCGTGCTGTGTCTCAACTTGTTATCAATGAATCGACTGCCAATGGGGCGGCTATAATCTCGACATCGGTAGGTAATAACCTGATGATTGATAACCATATCATTGTTAAGCTATGACACCGATTGCCAAACATCTTCTCTCAATCAATATCAATCGCGGGCGACTCGTTGCGTTTGGTATCGCCAACCTCATTGGATTGACCATCGTAATGTTGGCAATACATTTTTATGGTGACATCAAAAAAACACTTTATGCCGACTCCAACGACTCGGGTGACTATATCGTTATCTCAAAAAAGATTGGCACATTCGGTCAGACCGACGTATCCGGATTTTCGGCTGAAATGATTGATTCGATTGCTGCTCAGCCGTGGGCTCTTGATATCGGGCCATTCCAATCGTCCCAAGCCGATATTACAGCTACCGTAATGTTGCCCGATGCTCGACTTTCGACTTCTCTATTTTTTGAGGCTGTTCCCGACCGTTTCCTCGACATACATCCGGCTGCATTTACGTTTGACAAGGAGGATATGACCGTACCTGTGATATTGCCAAAAGAATACCTTTCGCTGTATAACTTCGGCTATGCTTCGGCTCGAAATTTGCCTGCAATGAGTGAAGCAATGCTCGGAATGGTTCAACTCCAGATAACGGTCAACGGTAATGGTAATTCGTTGACATTCAAAGGACGCATAGTTGGTTTTTCATCGCGCATAAACACGATTGCCGTACCTCAGAATTTCGTAACTATCACCAACAAAATGGTCGGTTCTGACAAACCATCCGCTCCCTCACGTCTTATCGTAAAAATCGACCCGACAAAACGTCATTTGGTTGCATCGTTCCTCAAACACTATAATCTTGATACCACTTCGTCGGGACTTCAATCGCAAACCGACTATATCTTACGTGTAATTACCATAGCGGTCGTAGTTGTTGGCTTAATAATCTGCACCCTTTCGCTCTTTTTATTAACATTGACAATATTCCTGACGCTTGAAAAAAACCGCTATAAAACAAGACTTCTGCTACAGCTCGGATATTCTCCGCGCTCTATCGTCGCATACTATCGAAATATAATAATTTTGCTAAATTCAGGTGTTTTCGTTGTCGCATCTGTGATACTACTCATCGTTGATAATCTCGTTTTGCACCATGCCAACGAATATGTTTCGATTCAGCAATCCTCAATTTTTATTCCGATTACGGTTGGCTTTGCACTAACGCTTATGTCGGTAATTTTCAATGTTTTATCAATAAAACGTAGCATTTAGAACGGCACATCACTCTCAAAACTGTAGTATTGACCATCTAAGGGAAATGTGAACTCTATTTTATGGGCGTGAAGTTTTAATCGCTCGGTACAGCTATCGGCTTTCCCATAAAGACGGTCGCCCGAAATCGGCATCCCAAGCCCTTGATCAGAAGCCGAATGGACTCTTAATTGGTGTGTTCGACCTGTTATTGGATGAAAAATCACCCGACTTTTACCGTTTAAAACATCGGTAAATTGATATTCGGTCACCGCACTTTTACCATTTTCAAAATCAACTCGTTGTCGAGGTCGGTCGAGCCAATCGGGTGCAATCGGAAGGTCTATAATTCCTTGTTCGGCTAATCCTTTATCTCTATAATCGCCGACAAGCAGAGCAACGTATGTTTTCTTGGTTTTACGAGTGGCAAAAATCGACTGCATCGCTTTGTAGGCTTCCACTCCAAAAGTGGCAATGATAAGCCCCGATGTATCTTGGTCAAGACGATGCGCCACCTTTACGCCTCGATCGATTCCATATTGATTTTCAAGCCATTGCTGAAGGGAAATCTCACATCCTTTTCCCGGTACCGAAAGCATGCCCGATGGCTTGTTAACCACGCAAAACCATTCGTTTTCATATATAATTTTTGGGGTAAGCTTTGTGACTGAGTGTGAATGATTTTCGAGTGGTGGAACAACCTCAAGACCCTGGAGCATCCAACTCAAAACCGGCAGACATTTGCCACGACAAGCGGGGTAATGTTCGCCATGTATTCTCAATTCACCTCCTTTGGGTTTACCATACCAATATTCGGCAATCGAAATCGGCTTCCAGCCTTGCATATAGGTGGCTTGCAACAGTTTCGGAGCGCAACATTCACCGGTCCCTGATGGCGGAATCTTTATCGGTGTTTCAGTAAAAATCTCATTCAGGCTGCGACTCTCGCCACGCGCGTTAAGAAGTTTAAAATTAGAGAATAACCAGTTTTGAAGCTCCTCTGAGTCATGACGACGGCGTTCTTTCATGGCTTCAAGTTGTGCGGTAGCTTGATTTAATTTAGCTTCGTAGGGCTGTAAATCCTCTGCAAGTCTCTTCTTAAGACGATGAATTTCAGCTTTTTCAAACTGACTTTGGCGTATCATTTCAGCCATTTCACTATCATCAATTAAGCCGGCTTGGCGTCGGGCGTCACGTTGTGCCTTAGACTGCCGACATTTTTCTTTGAAGGCGTCAACCGATGAGGTCAATTGCGCCTTAACCAGCTCATATTCAGTGCGTATCTCAGCGAGGTTGACGGCTTCAAACCCCTCAATCTCTCTATTTTGACGCGAAATTTCAGCCTCGTGGATTTTGAAATAACCTCCCGGTTGAAGATAATCAAACACCGGTCCGACAAATCCATCGTGATAGAATCCGCCATTTCCCAGTTGACCTGAAAAAGCATAAAGCCTATGGCGCTCACCATTACTGTCTTCGGCAATAAGCACACCAAGCATCTTTCCGTCAGCAAGCTCCTTGCAAAAATTGACCTCCTCAGCCCGATCGCTCTTCTTCAGCTCCTCAAGCCAATCAATCAGCTTCTCAAAAGCCTCCCGACATTCCTTATCCGGTCTATAATCAAACGGGTTATTCATGATTCGGCTATCAAATCTTCTTTCGATTCCATAATGCAAAAGTAAGAAATTTATCGGAAGACGCCTAATTTATTATGTTTTATGAATTCTCTAACTTTATTTTATTCCCTACTAACTCTGCAAAAAAATTGTATTATGGATAAAGAAAACTGAAAAAAATAAGGAAACAGGTTGTTAAACTATTGAAATCAACTTAAATTGATGAAATTGACTATAAATTAGCACTACGGTTGTTGCTAATTTTAAAATTATATTTTAACTTTGCACTAACAATCAAATCACTATGAAGAATTTTTTATACACACTTTGCATGGTCGCAATCTTAGCTTTTTCGGGTTGCAACAAAGATGATATTGAGCCTGCCAACGATAGTGATGAGCAGCTTGACAAGGTGTGTGAACAGATAAACACCAACATTACGGCTATTCAGGTGCTGGTCGATGCTATGCTTGAAAACGACATCATCACAGCGATTACACCGATGCTTGAAGGCGAAAAGGAAGTCGGATACACGTTTGCATTCGCTAAAAACGAGCCTATATCAATCTATTACGGGAATAACGCAGTGTCGCCATCGATCGGCGTGAAACTTGACAATGACAGCGTTTATTACTGGACAATTAATGATGACTGGCTTCTCAACAGCGAGGGTAACAAAGTTTTGTCTTACGGAACTTCCGATGCAATACTTCCAACACTGAAGATTGAGAAAAAAGATTGGCACATCTCTCTCGACGGTGGCAAAAGCTGGCTTAATCTCGGGCAGGGCAACAATGCACTTTTCAGCGACATTGACATGTCTGACTCCGAGAAGGTTGTCTTCACATTGTCAAATGGTGCGAAATTGACCATTCCACGTCAACCCGAATTAACCATAACATTTAATGTTGACAACCAGATTTTGGTCGAACCAAATGCAACAATCAAAGTCGGATATACCATTACAGGCAAAACTAAAGGATTGAACGTAGAGGTTGTTACATCAGGCTGCATCAAGGCTGAGATTGAAGACACCGAAGCTGCCAAAGGCTCAATAACAATTCAAACCGGCGAGACAATCGGCGAGCTTGACAAGGTCATTTTGATTGCATCAAACGGATCAACCTCTGTATCAAAGACTTTGTTGTTTGAGGAGGACGAATTTATTCATACAACAACAGGTGCTTATTATAACGTCGGGAATGAAGGCGGAACGATTGAATTGACGGTTGAAACCAACACCGACTATTCAATCATAATCCCTCAAGATGCCCAAAATTGGATTAGCGAAGCTATATCTCGTGCAATCAGACAAGAGACAATCACTCTGAACATTGCGTCCAACGACGATGCCACCCGCACAGCCAAAGTCTATCTCACCAACAAAGACGGCGTGACATTGACAACGATTCAGATAACCCAGGAGGGTCAATCACTTAACACTGAGATTCCGGCAATTATGAAAGCCGCATTTCCCGACGTGTTATTTAGAAGATATGTGTTAGAAGATTTTGACATCGACCACGATGGAACTCTCTCTAAAGAAGAGGCATTAACTGTAACGACACTTGACGTTTCAAGAAGATCAATTTACGCCATCACATCGCTTGAGGGCATTCAATATTTTACAAATTTAGAGGTTCTTGATTGCTCAGACAACGAAATTACAGCCCTCAATCTCTCTGAAAATAAGGCACTACATACCCTGAATTGCGAAAGCAATCAAATTGCTTCGCTTGATATTTCAAACTGTACGGAACTGACTGAGTTAAGATGCAGGTCAAACCAGATTCATAATCTAAACCTATCAAAATGCGCAGCTTTAACCTTCATTGATTGCTCGGCTAACAATCTCACTTCGTTAGATTTATCATATTGTCCTGCACTAACCCAATTATCATGCAGCTGCTTTTTAACATCACTCGACCTTTCAAATTGCCCCCTACTGACCGACTTGGATTGTTATGGCAATAACCTCACAACACTTGATTTAACCCACTGCCCCGAGTTGACCAAAGTAAGCTGTTACGGAAACCGTCTAATTTCAATTGACCTGTCCAACTCCCAAGCTCTGACCAATCTTGATTGCTCCGACAACCTATTCAGCAACATAGACATTTCTAATTGCCAGGCTCTAACCGCGTTAACTTGCTACGGGAACCGCATCACGTCATTAAATCTCTCTAATAATGCAGCGTTGACTTCGTTATCATGCTCAGGCAACCGACTTAATTCGTTAGACGTATCAAAATGCCCGGCTCTGACATCATTGTCTTGCTCAAACAACAAACTGTACACACTGAATGTATCTAACTGTACAGCACTCCGATCGTTATGGTGTGAATCAAATCAATTGACCATACTTAAAATCCCCAATTGTCCTGAACTGACTCAATTGTGGTGCTCCGATAATCAAATTCTTTCTTTAGAATTATCTAACTGTCCGGCTCTGACATATTTAAACTGTCATAAAAATATGCTCAGCAAGCTCGACAGCTCTCACTGTCCCGAGATTAACTATTTCGACTGCTCTTATAACGATTTAGATTCACTTGACCTTACTAAAAATACAAAAGTAACAGAGTTACACTGCTACAATAACGATTTGACCGAACTCGATTTGTCACCGGCAACCGGCTTGACCCATCTATACTGCTACGACAATAAATTAACCTCTATCAACCTCTCAAAAAATATTTTACTTGCCGATTTTGACTGCTCCGAAAATAAGCTCTCATCGCTTGATCTCTCAAATAACACCGAGATATACATGATGAACTGTAACGACAATCTGCTCACATCGTTAGATCTCTCTAAAAACACTGCATTGACCGATGTTTGGTGCGTAATGTCATCACTCAAGACCTTATATCTCAAAACCGGATACAGAATCAACGGCATTAACATCAACCGCGGAATCGAGTATATCAATCCAAGTACCGAAATTAAATATATCGACTGATTGACTGATGAATAAAGGTCTTTTTGCGCTCGCAATCGGAACATTCTCGCTCGGAATTGCCGAGTTTCTGATGATGGGAATTCTGAGCGACATCGCCTCAAACATGGGAGTCACCGTAGCCGAAGCCGGACACTTTATATCGGCTTATGCCTTAGGTGTTTGTGCCGGCGCAGCGATGTTGCTTTTTGCCCGACGCATTCCTTTGAAACGTTTGATGATAATACTTAGCGCGATTATCGCTGTCGGCAATTTAGCTGCTTCAGCCGCATGGAATTACAACTCATTTTTTTCCGCACGATTCCTTTCAGGACTCCCCCACGGATGTTTCTTTGGCGTCGGTGCGATTGTCGCCCGAAAAATTGCACAACCCGGCAAAGAGGTCAGCGCCGTTGCCTTTATGATTGCCGGAATGACGGCTGCAAACCTCGTGGGTGTACCGATGGGAACATTCATTGCCAACAACCTGACGTGGCGGCTCGCCTTCTTGATTACCGGAATTTGCGGAGCCATTACTGCCGGCGCTATCGCCCTATGGGTTCCACGCCTTGAACCTCTTGAATATCGCGGCTTTAAAGCCCAATTCCATTTCTTGAAAACACTCCCGCCGTGGCTCATATTTGGCGGAGTCCTTTTCGGTCAAATCGGAATCTATTGCTGGTACAGCTACATCGACCCCCAGCTAACACAAGTCAGCCGGTTTACACAAAGCGACCTCACCTGGCTAATGGTACTTGCCGGACTCGGAATGGTTGGCGGTAACCTCATAGCCGGACGGCTCAGCGACCGCTACAAACCCTCGTGGGTTGCAGGGTGGGTTCAAGCAACCGCCATTCCCGTAATGATACTCATCTACTTCTTTGCCTCATACCAAGTCGCCGCTGTCATCCTGATGATGCTCGGCACTGCCACCCTTTTCGGTTCAGGCAGCCCGTTGCAATCGTCAATCGTGGGCTATTCACGCGGCGGCGAATTTCTCGGTGCCGCCTGTATTCAGATAGCATATAACGCCGGCAACGCCATTGCCGCATGGCTCGGAAGCCTTGTAATCGCCAAAGGCTACAGCGTCAGCGCCCCGGCAATCATCGGCACCCCCATCGTCCTCATCGGCTGCCTCCTCATCTTCACCCTCTACCGCCGCTACGAACGCAAGTGATCTGATAACATATTCCATTTTAGACATATCCACTTCGTCCATTTCAGCGACTTTTCAATCAATATTGAGAAGAAACCATTATTTTTGCAAAAATTTTAGATGAATTATGGCAAACGAAAATGAAATATTGCGCCGACTTAAAGAGAAAGTCGGATTGGATATGACTCGTAGCGTCGATTTTGACGTTCTTTCTCAGTCGATTAATGATTTAACAAGCGAAAATCTATCGGTCAACACCCTCAAACGTCTCTTTGGTTTTAAAACCGACAAGGTCGTTCCACGCCACTCTACAATGGACATTATCGGTCAATATCTTGGGTATGCCGACTACGAATCGCTGATAAAAGACCTTGGCGAAGACGCCGACATCTCTATTTTCACTCCGATCGACGCTCTTGAAGTTCAGGAGCTTGAAAAGGGAACTCAACTTAGAATTGCTTATGACCCAAACCGAGTGTTCTTCCTGACCTATCTCGGTAATTATCAATTTATTGTTAACGATGTTGAGGAAAGCAAAAATATCAAAAAAGGCGACGTTTTAACAATCACACAGCTCGCTGTCGGGCATCGTTTTGTTGTAGCCCACGTTATTCGCAACGGCAATGACCTCGGCGCATACGAGTCGGCAAAATTCAAGGGAGTAAAGTCAGTCGAGATCCTCTAACCTCTTCCCCTCTTTTTCTAATCGACGTTCATATTCAAGTCGATATTCCCGACCTTCACGAGCATATCTGCGTTTATATCCTGTGTAAGATTTAGAGAAAGACAAAATACGCGCGAGTTCACGCTCATGCAGCTCATTATCTTGGTCAAGATTAAACATTTCTCTCGCTCTTAAAATCGCCTCTTTTAAGCAATCATCCTCCAAATCGCCTTGTCGTCTAATTGCTTCAAGAAGTTCTTGTCCGCTTAATGTGGTGTCATTTTTGAGTTTTTGGAGATAATCAAGACTTGCTTGCAGTTCATTAAACTGCGGGGCTATGACACTATCCAGAATCTCAGCCTTCTTTTGAGCTATTTCTAATAATTTATCCGGAGAATTGTATTCAATCTCAACTGCTGATGTTTCTGTTTTTAAAGTATTATCTTTGTTTTCTGAGGGTATGATGCTCTTCGATTCTTGCGTAATTTTTTCAGAAGAAACATGTTCGGTAAAAATTGTGTCAGCATAGACAACACTCTCAGATGAGACACGATTAATCGCCATATTATAGCTGAAATATATCGCGACACACATTATTATAATTGTAATGATCATGATATATTTGGTTTTTTTATGGAATTTTGATGGCTTATAATCTAATATAGCAATAAGTTCCTCGCAACTGACATCTAATTTATTACAAGCATTTACAAACCTCCTATATGCTGAAAACTTGAAGCCCGGAATATTCGACTTCAACTTTTCAACCACCATTGCAATGCCGTGAAAATCAATCGCCATGCAACCCTTTTCGTCTATTGGCAATCCATATTTTCCAGGGTGTCCCGATGTATCACCGAGAGAATCGGTATAGCTTTTGTCAAAGTCAATCAACACAAGATTTCGCCCATTGGCTGTAATCATAATGTTGTCAGGCTTTATGTCGCAATGCACAACATTATGGCGATGAAGATAACCGACAACATCGACCAATTCCTTGAGCATCTTAACAATATTCTTCTCGCTTTTCAGCCACGGATCTTGTCGCTTAATCATCTCGGCAAGAGTAAGCCCGTCGATATAGTCAAGAACAATAAAATCGCGGTGAAATTCGCGATATTCGGGCAACGATGGGTGCTTGAGATTGACTCCGATATCAAACTCCTTGTCGAGCGCATCAAGATAGAGCGGGTTTGACCGATACTGCTCTTTCAACCGTTTTACAAAAACATTGCGACGCTGCCACTTTGTACGATATATGTCGCAAGTCGAGCCACCATCAGGCAACCTGACAGCATCATCAAAATCAATCTCACCACGACTATCAGGCGATAATTGACTATCATCATTAAGGAACTGCGACATATATCAATAAAGAAATTTTTTGCAAATATACTAAAAATTGTTCCCTGCAAGGTAAAATTTACTTATTTGTTCCTTGCAAAGAACAATTTGTAAAGGCTTTCAAAATGGATGAAATGGATGAAGACCATTTCACAAATTTCTTTTAACTTTGCCAAAGCAAAGGAAAAAGACCCGCGCTATTAACTATCATCCAATGACATGTAAATTTTGACCATAAAATTGCACAACATTTGCAATATCAAAAAATTGTCGTAAATTTGCATCATCATAAAATCTTCAAGCGTGAAGATTTTGATGGTTTAATAAAATAATAAAGCGTTACTATCGCGCTTCAGTTCTGATGTCTTGAAACTTCGCAACTTTCAAAACAACATCGACCGAACGGAGCCAAAGTAGTGACACCTGTTGTGTATATATCATCATATATACCGCATACAGCGTGGGTCTTCTACTTTGCTTGTTCTTTGATGTTAGGTAATGCGAAGACCTCAAGACGTGGAACGAGCAAATAGTTCGGCACCACGCTTTTTTTATAAACGTCCGATTGGGTGTTGGTCGGGTAAAAAATTATCTTTTATAAATTATGGGACTATTTGACAAACTTAAGAAATTATCAGGTAACCTTAGCGTCGATAAAGCAAAAGATCTTTTGAATTCTGTAAACACAAACGACATTAAAGAGAAACTTGACTCGGCTACAGATACTCTAAACAATAAGATTACCTCAATAAATGAAGACGATATTACTTCAAAGTTTGAATCTGCCACAGACTCTATAAAAGAAAAGATAAAGACTTCTTTCGACAAAAAAGAAGAAGATAAATATGAAGAAGCTATAGAAGAGGAAGTGAATGAGGTGGATGATGAAGAATACAAAGATAATAACGAAAAAGACGTGAATGAAGATGACGAAAATGACTATAATGATGATTACAATGATGAAGATGACGAAGAGTTAAAAGCTCGCAGAAAAGAACGTAATAAAAAAATCGCAAAAGGCGTTGCAAAAGGAGCAATGTTTGTTGGAAGTTTCTTGTGGGCTCAAAGAGAAGGAGCTGATTCCAGCACATCACTCCTCCATGCATTCAGTAAGACAAAAGATGTTGACAGTTTATTTGGAGACAATACAGACGATGAAGACGAAAAGAGTGAAAAGAATCCATCTAAAAACAAACGGATAAAGGCAATTGCTCATTATGAATACATTTGTCCTAAAAATCGCCGAGTACTTGATATCGATGTACCTGATCTTCACATTCCGACAGCCAGTGGTAATGGAGACCCAACAAGTGATGAGGCTGTTGAAGCAATTATGAATGCTACCGGCGTAAATAATAGTCAAGCTCGTTCAATATGGAATGGAGGAGACTCTTTAGCTTGGCATAAAGTATCATACACTTCTGTAGATGATAAAGGTAAACGTGGCATGACTGTAAAATGTAGATAATGTAATGGGTAAATCTACAAATATGATTGAATTAAAATCAAAACAAAATAGCGACGGTAAATATGGCTTCGTTGACTCTGAAGGTCTATGGGTCATTGAGCCAAAATTTGATGAAGTTCGGGCCTTCTGCAATGGTTTCGCCGCATTTAAAATTAAATGGGACAAATTTGAAGGAGAATGGGGCTATCTCAAACCGGATGGTTCATATCTCGTTCCGGCTGTATTTGTAATAGCTGAATTTTTTAAAAATGGATATGCTAAAGTTAAGACTTCTGTGAATGCAAGATTGTTTGTTCAAAATGATGGAAGTCGCATTCTTAAATCCTTTGATGAAATTGCTGATAGCATTATAAACGAGTCTGATTTCGACGATGAAAATATTGTCGGAATACCTTTCCAACACAAAAACGGCTATATTGATATTGAAGGTCGTTGGTATGATGAAATTCCAAAATAAAATTTTTTAAACTAAGATAACTATGAGACTTTTCAAAGATTCAATAGAAAGAGTCAAGAAGGGAACTAATAAGTTTTTCAAATCCCTTAATGAGCAAAAAGAACGAGGAATCTTAAATGATTTCACCATAGAGTCTATCGATGGACAGGAAGTGTGGAAAATTTTGGGCTCGGTTGAAATAAAACCTGAAGTACTTGATGAAAATGGTAATTTGCCTGTCAAAATTGAAGTTCTCGCAGGGGATATAATTCTTTACATTGGGGAACATAATGAAACTGTTGTCCCGGCTAATTTGAACGGCAGAATTATTCTCAAGTACATCAAGCCTGAAGAAATGACAATGTAAAATAAATCAAATTATAAATTAATCATTTTATGAAAACAAAACTTTTCAATTACATCAAGGGGATTATGCTATTTGGCATTGTTGCCCTTATTCCGGTAGCTTGCTCACAGAGCGGTGCCGACGAACCCGACTATCCTACTCCCGAACCTCCGGAAGAACCGACAATCAGTTCT
Organism: Muribaculaceae bacterium; assembly: GCA_029061925.1. GTDB lineage: Bacteria > Bacteroidota > Bacteroidia > Bacteroidales > Muribaculaceae > CAJUPY01. The sequence goes on from JAIDRE010000124.1 coordinate 22,438, forward strand.
GACTCTGTAATGGTATCACTTGCTCTAAGTTCACTTGAATGGGAAGTATCTCCTATGTCAAGAGCAAATAATGATGACTTGTATGCCTTAGCTGTGTTTCAGTCTGTTGATTCTATCCCGGCAGAAGGCGGTGGTCCCCATGTAAATGGTGCAGCATGTGCCATCTTTGATAATCCTAACTTAATTAATTTGAAACTATCCAAGAGGCATTACTACCACTTTTCTTTAACATATATTCCCGATGGCAAAAATCTTGTAGAACCAGCAGGTGAAGGTAAATGGATGAATCCATTTACTCTGTTGGGTTGGTATGATGCAGTACCAGAATTAAACACTGTGGTATATCAGGATTTTAGTGACGCTGGATTTGTGCATAGTGCAACTTGCCCTAAAGGGGAGCCCAGTAACAAACCAAATTACATTAATCAAATTTTACGCTATCAAGGTGAATACGGAAATTTTAAACCTGATGATGACAATAAGAAAGTCAGTATAAAACTTTATCGCTGGCAATATGGTATCAGAATAAAGGTTACTGATTTCTATGAAGGTAAAATTATATACAATGAACAACAAGATTCTATTGTAATGGAAGGAAATTCCACCGGAACAAATACGATGGAATGTAATGTGCAATTCCCAGCGGGATTTAATAATTATCAGGGGAAGAGAGATGCTGCCTGGATTGCAGAGAATTGTTCAGTATCGGCAGCCGGAAATTATAAAATTATATATAAGACTCCCGCAAATGAAGAAATCGTGCTTTGGTCAAGTGATTATAGCTTCCCATTCAAACGAATGAAGATGCATACTCTTGAATTCTCATTGAGTGGTGCGATTGCAAATGGGGGAATTGAACCAGACCTAATGGAAACAGAAGATACTCCAATGGAAGAAGTGAGTTGGAAACTGTAAAATAATAAAACACACAATCAATAACAAGATAGGCTGTCTAACAATCAAAGTTAGACAGCCTATTTTATAATGTTTATTGTAGCGCAGAAAGCATTTCTTCAAGAGTATTTTTCAGTGGTGGAATTTCATTCTTGACCACATCTAAAATTATGTCGGCATCAAGATTAAAGTAACCATGAGCTATATGATTTCTCAATCCCATAATTTCCTTCCATGGTGTCGTTGGAAATTTATCATACAATAACTCGGGGAATAACCTTTCTATCTTCTTAACTCCTTCTCCGATACTTTCAATTAACATGCACGAAGCTGCCATCTTCTGCATCCCGTCTAGAGACGTCAAATAATCATCAATCGATATAACATTTTCATTCCATGATGAAATCAAGTCGCATGCCTCAATCATTTGAGTAACAATATGACTAATTAGTTGTATGTTATCCAAAGATTGTGATTCCATCTCTATCAATTTCACGAACGAGAAACGGATCAAGATTTGGTCGAGATCGAACCAAATCTACTCCGCGGCCAAGAATATTTTGAAGATATTGTTGGAGAGCAACCATCTTCAATGCTTTAGGGGGCATATCAACAAAGAGGTCAACATCACTGACATCCTTACTCTCTCCACGAGCCACAGAACCAAATAAACGTAATGACTTAACCCCATACTCTGTACGAAGCGTATGCGAAGCCATTGTTAACACATTGATACAATGTTGCAGATAATTCATTACGTCTATATTTGGATTTAAAATACTTATTAAATATAAGCCTATTAATACTCCTCTTCGTTGAAGAAGAAGTCTTCTTTTGAGGGGTAGTCGGGCCAGATTTCTTCAATTGATTCGTAGGGTTCACCTTCGTCTTCCATTTCCTGAAGGTTTTCGATTACTTCGAGGGGTGCGCCCGAACGCATTGCGTAGTCAATAAGTTCATCTTTTGTTGCAGGCCATGGTGCATCTTCGAGTTTTGACGCTAATTCTAATGTCCAATACATATTATGGTATATTTAAGTTATTATTTCCTTGTATGATTAACAATCTTTGTTCCAAAATGTTTCGTCAATCTGATTGATGACATTGTTATATCGTGCAAAAACAAACAGAAAATCGCTCAGACGGTTGATAAAACGAATTACATTGGGATCAACATAGGAAATCTCATCCAAGGCTATTATGCTGCGCTCACAACGACGACAAACAGTTCTACAAACGTGAGCCAGTGCCGAACGACGACTTCCGCCGGGAAGTATAAACTGTGTGAATGGCGGAACTTCGGCATCAAGACGGTCAATTTCCTGCTCTAAGCGTGAAATCGCGTCTTGTCCAAGACCCTGACACTCGGTCGGAGTATTTGTAGGATTATCAGTTGCAAGATAGGCACCGATATTAAACAGTTTGTTTTGAATATAGATAAAAAAGTTACGGAACTCATCTTGAAGATTGGGTGATGTAACAAGTACACCGATGTGGGCATTCAATTCATCAACATCGCCATAAGCAGCAATGCGGACGCTATTCTTTTTAACGCGGGTACCACCGATCAAAGATGTCATTCCGGCATCACCCGTGCGGGTATATAGTGAACTCTTTTTCATAAGCAATTAGTTGTTTTGAGTTTAGGCGTGCAAAGATAGCAAATATTTTGGAATAAAGAGATAAAAATCCAAATTATATGGAAATAAAAACGCACCCTTAAGGAGCAGTTGCTCTTCAAGGGTGCGTTGTAGAGGGGGCGGTTACCTACTCTCCCACTTTCGCAGTACCATCGGCGTGGTGAGGTTTAACTTCTCTGTTCGGAATGGGAAGAGGTGGAACCCTCACGCTATTGCCACCTTAGTTCGTTCTATGTCTCCCGTTTCAGGGATCCATCGTATAAGGTCGAGGTCATGACCGGAAGCGGTAACAAGTTTTGTTTACCCGTATTCTCTTTTTCGTCATCACAGCGCCGTTTTCTCAGGCGGTTGGCTTTTTGTCTTTAGGACTTTCACCGATTTTTTTTCGAGCTT
>JAIDRE010000125.1 GCA_029061925.1 Muribaculaceae bacterium
TTATATTACTTTTGCAAAGCAGTCTGAATGCAGACCACGTTAATAGGGGGCGATGTTTTTACGAATCGGCCCGAAACGGGAAATGCGGGCGGGCTGTGGGTTATTGATTAGACAATAGCTCTTAACTAAAAGGCGTTTACTTAACGCTCTTTCTTGGCTTTCTGAAACCTGGAAAATTTCAATCATAGTCAGGAATGAGGCAATCGGTAGATGGCTTATGTGGATATGTATATAAAGTCGATATCATACGCGCGAGCGTATGGTGTTGATATATTTATCATATTCTGCGTGAGGCTGCTGCAAGATTGCTCGTTCAACTATGATGGGCATTCCAGGGCCTCAGAAAGCGGAACGGGCAACAGGTAAGGCTCTCACGCTTTTTTTATATCTACTAATACCAACCTTGAGAGCCGGGAGGTGAGTCTCTAAAGATGAAGGTATATTTTATTCGTGGCGACATGGATTTTGGTAAAACATCTGCTTGTCGTAAATTACGAGAAAAACTTATTGATAAGAATTTCTCAGAGCTTTGTTATGGAGCTTTAGAATGGGAGAATGATTTTTATTCCGTCTTTAATATCGGAGATAAAAAAGTCGGAATATACTCTGCCGGAGATTATGGCTCAATTCTACGTGAAGCTCTGAAATTTGGGGCAAATAACAATTGTGACATATTTATCTGCCCAGTCCGTACAAATATCAAATATAATAAACCGATTAACGACTGTCTGACACAAGGTAAAGACACTTGGGAGTGGATTTATATGCCCTCTTTCGATACTGAGGACGAACGAGTAAGAAATGCAGAAAATCTTGCTCAACAAATATTTGAACTGATTTCTTAATATAAAACCAATTAAAGTCATGAAATTTAAATCAATTTCGCAATTTACCGTATTTTTGCTTGTGGTCTGTATTTCTGTTTCATCACAGGCTCAAACCTCAGACAACCACAAAACATATAGTGGTCCTTATGGGAATCGTAGTCGTCCTTATGGAGGTACAATAACCGGGACGGCAACATATCAATATATAGACGATCCTAATGGCGGTAGAATCTATGATGGTTCATTTAAATATAAGGATGACGAGGTAACTTATACCGGTAATTTTAAGAATAATCGTCAAGTTGGGAAGTGGGTATATGAAAGATTAAATAAAAATAACCGCCCACAGGCACTCGTTAAAACAGTTGCAACATTAACTTTTGATGAAAATGGACATCTAAATGGTTCATATTCTAAAGTAGAGCATTATAGAAATGGCACACAATTCATTTGTGTTAGTACCAATCTTATTAATAATGGTAAGTACGACGGGAAATATATTAAAAATGTTCACCAAAGAGATGTTGGAATAAAGGAAATTAAAGGACAATACAAGAACGGTGAACGTGTTGGAGAATGGGTAATTCCGTGGATTGACGGAGTTGTAAATTTTGACAAAATTGATTCGGAGGGTAAACTGAAAGTGCGCAAAGTCGATAATTCAACCGGAGATATCTCGGAAATATCATATAGCGTAAGTGAAATTTTTGAGCAGCCAAACGGATTTTCATCTCATAGCAGTGAAATACCCGAACTGAAATCGTTACTTATGAGAGATTCACGAATTGCATCTTTTGATGCTTCTATCTCAACGGAAAAATTATCCGTATATGGAAGATCTTGGAGAAGAGAAAAGACGACAGAAATTTCTTCTGATTTTGAAAAAACAGAGACTGTAAAAATTGACTTTAATATACCTGAGAATAACAGTTGGATTGACTTTTTGAATAAGAATTATTCATTACCGCTCTCTCGTGATTCTGTATTGAAAAATAATACAGTAACTGTCAATCTTCTTTGTCAGATTTCAGACGGTAAAGTGAAAGTTTTGGAAGCATCTCAGAAAAAAGATTATTGGGATAAAGATGCAGATAAAAATATTATAACAGAGGCATCCAGACTCGCTGAATTGCTTAAATACAAAACAACAAATAATAGTAATAACCGACCATTTAAAGGTATAGTATCCGTTAATTTAGAGATGGAATTACCATTATTTAGACTCTGGGAAAAACGAGAAGCTGATAAAGAGAAACGGGAGGAAGAAGAAGCTCGTAAATTAAGAGATGAAAAACTTCGTAAAAAAGGAATCATCTCTGTTTCTCGTGAAGGTTTCGTTAAATATTATTATGAAAAAGATGTAGATACTAAGCCTGTTTCACCACTTGGCGATACTCAGCAAGTATTTGATCAGGTTCTTTCCAATATGAAAAGATTAGGATATAATGAATTATTAAAAAAGAAGCTTGAGCAAGAAGATTGTCGGCTTCGACCTTATATTAACATAACTATCATGATAGGTACGGATGGTAATGTAGAAGGAATAAGTGAATCTAGTGCAACATATGACGAGGACTTAAATCAAATAATAATTAAAGCTGTTAAAGATCTTCCCTCCTTCACGCCGGCTTATTTAATTGATGAGCCTGTAAGATTTATATTAGAACTTGGAGGACTTAGCTTGTATAAACAAAATTATATAAATGGTCACTATGTAAAAACCATGTATTTAATAAAATAAAAATTTCTATTTATCTTCTAAATTATAAATTTATGAGATTCTTAAATTCAATTTCTTTTGCGTCTATCATTGTGATAGCGTTAATATTTACATCATGTAAAAACAATGGTAAAACAATATCAGATTCTGCAAACTCAGATAATGAATATGAATTTGTTGACGATCCGCCAATTGAAGAAGATGTACCTGGTTGGCAATATAAGGTTCTTGTTGAAGAAGATAAGGCTGAAAATCCTGGTGAGGACTATCTTCATGTCGGTGGTTTTGAATATGATAACAAAATAGCTTTAAGGGTTGATAATGGATGGGTTGCTTATAACCCAAATGTTGATTACTCTCCTATCGTTAAGTCTGTTTTTGTTGCAGATAAAATTATAAAGAAATATCAGGAACAAAAGTTGGAAGATAAATATCCTTCTAAAGCAGATTGGGAGCAGTTTGAATCCGGGATCCTATCCTACATCAGTGATGAGATACCTGATTGGTCTACAATTCCTAACGCAAAATTTCGTAAATTAGCCGGAGATTTTTATGGTTCAATAAAAAATGTAACTCCGGTATTATATTCAGAGGGAGCCGATTATCAAATATATAAATGTGATTTCGACACATTATTGGGTGACTGGACTTATTATTTTGGTTTCTGGTCGGCATCCAAAGGAAATAAATATAATATTCCGGAAGGAGCCTTAATTGTAAGTATTGCCCCAAACGTCCTTTTTCTTTAGATAAATAAGCTAATGGTATAAATAAAAGAGGTCGTACAGTGAAATGTACGACCTCTTTTTTCCTTTTTGAGAGTGTTGGCATTTAGCCTAAAGTCAATACCGGCACTATTTATGTATGCAAAGGTAAAAAATCATAATCTAAGAAATGCCTTTTAAAGAAGAAGTGTGGTGAATGTATGTATCATAATTCTATTATATATCAATGGTTAATTGTTAAATAGATAAAAAGGTGGTGGAAAATGGGGGAGAGTGTGGGGTAGTTTGGCATAGTTTTTGTAATTTTGCTTTTTGAAAGCAAAATAGTTAACAAAAAAATATTCAGACAATGTCAATCGAAAACATATTAGCGCAGGCTGTTGCCAAGGCTGTAAAAGAACTTTACGGTATCGAGGCGGCGCCCGAATCAATTGTTCCTCAGCAAACTAAAAAAGAGTTTGAGGGAAACTTAACCATAGTAGTTTTCCCGTGGGTTAAAGAGGCTCGCAAGTCTCCCGAGGCTGTGGCAACCGAAATCGGTAACTGGATCGTTGATAACGAACCGGCTGTTGCTCGTTTCAATGTCGTTAAGGGCTTCCTTAACATCGTGATTGAACCGCGATTCTGGAATTCGGCGCTGAAACATGTTGTCGATACTCCCGATTATGGAACGGTTGCGGTTACCGACAAGTCACCGCTTGTGATGGTTGAGTATTCATCGCCTAACACCAATAAGCCGCTTCACCTCGGTCACCTCCGCAATATCTTGCTCGGCTATTCGCTCTCTCGAATTTTGAAAGCGTGTGGCAACAAGGTTGTTAAAACCAATATTGTTAACGACCGCGGTATTCACATTTGCAAGTCGATGTTGGCTTGGCAAAAGTGGGGCAACGGTGCTACACCTCAATCGGTTGGCAAGAAGGGAGACCACCTCATCGGTGACTTCTATGTTTTGTTTGACAAACACTATAAAGCCGAGGTGAAAGAGCTGATGGAAAAAGGATTGTCTCAGGAAGACGCTGAGAAACAGTCGCCGTTGATGCTCGAAGCCCGCGAGATGTTGCGCCGCTGGGAACAGAAAGACCCCGAGGTACGCAAACTCTGGGAGATGATGAACTCATGGGTTTATGACGGCTTTGATGAAACCTATAAACGAATGGGTGTTGACTTTGACAAGATCTATTATGAGAGCGACACCTATCTTGAAGGTAAAGACAAGGTGCTCGAAGGTCTTGAAAAAGGCATTATGTATCGAAAAGAAGATGGCTCGGTTTGGGCTGACCTGACCGCTGACGGTCTTGACCACAAGCTTTTGCTGCGTAGCGACGGCACATCGGTTTATATGACTCAGGATATCGGTACTGCCAAACTTCGCTATCAAGACTATCCTATTGACAAGATGATTTATGTTGTCGGCAACGAGCAGAACTATCACTTCCAGGTGCTTTCGCTGCTGCTCGACAAACTCGGCTTCAAGTGGGGTAAAGACTTGGTTCACTTCTCATATGGTATGGTCGAACTCCCCGAGGGTAAGATGAAGAGCCGCGAGGGGACTGTCGTTGATGCCGATGACCTGATGGCTGAGATGGTTAACACCGCTCGCGAGGTTTCAAAGGAACTTGGCAAGCTCGATGGAATCGATGAGGCTGAGGCTGAAGCAATCTGTGAAACTGTCGGAATGGGTGCCTTGAAATATTTCTTGCTTAAGGTTGACCCGGTTAAGAATATGACTTTCAACCCCAAAGAATCGATTGATTTCAACGGCAATACCGGTCCTTTCATTCAATATACCTACGCCCGAATCCGTTCGGTGCTCCGCAAGGCTGAGCAATCAGGAGTGAAGATTGGCAACTATATGACAGTTGAGCCAAACGAAAAAGAGATTGCCGTTATTCAGGCTCTTACCGATTTCCCCTCAGTTGTTCAAAAGGCAGGACAAATCTATTCGCCCGCACTAATTGCCAACTATGCATACGAACTCGTGAAACTGTTCAACCAGTTCTATCACGACTATACAATTTTGGGCGAAACCGATGAGGCTGTCCGTTCGCTCCGCCTCGCAATTTGTCAGGCAGTCGCTGCGACAGTCAAGACTGCGATGGGATTGCTCGGAATCAACGTCCCCGAACGTATGTAATGAAATGAATATTAACTAAAAAGCAAATATATTTAACTATGTCAAACTACAACAATTACCAGCCCTATGGTCAGTCATACCAGGGTTATGGTGTTCAGGAAATCGAAAATAAGGTTTCAGCCGTTATGAAAACGGTTTACCTTAAAATGTTCTTTGCTCTGCTTGTAACTGCTGCAGTTTCAGCAGGCATCGTCGTGATGGCACCTCAAATCAGCGTATATATTGGGACTCACACCGGTGTTTACTTTGTAGCTGCAATTATTGAGGTGGGTCTTGTAATAGCAATTTCAGGTGCAATCAACCGAATGTCTTCGACTACCGCATCATTGCTTTTCTATCTCTTTGCGATTGTCAATGGTGTTACATTGTCGTTGATCGGACTTATTTATAGTCCTGTTTCAATTCTCAAGACTTTTATAATCACAGCCGGAACATTTGGTGCAATGTCGATCTACGGATATTTCACCAATAAGAATCTTGCCAAGATGGGGTCAATCCTTATGATGGCATTATTCGGGTTGATTATCTGTATGATTGTCAATATTTTCTGGGCAAACTCGACTTTTGACTGGATTATCTCGGGTCTCGGTGTCCTCATCTTTGTCGGACTCACCGCATGGGATACTCAGCAAATTAAAAACATGGCACAGGCTATGCCTAATGCATCAGACGGTCGCCTTGCCACCCTCGGCGCATTGACCCTCTATCTCGACTTTGTCAACCTCTTCCTCTATCTCCTCCGCTTCTTTGGAAACAGAGATTAAAAGAGAGATATAAAATTTAGTAAGTAAGGGTGTGTCTAACAGAGACATACCCTTTCTTGTTTAATTGCAATAAATAAATTCATTGTTAAAAAATCACTATAGATGTTAGGTATTTTCGATTTTGTGGTTTATATAAGTGTATGACAACTAAAAATAACATAGAATACATTTTCCGTAGCAATTATAATGCTATGTTTATCCTTGCAAGCCGTATGTTGCGAGACGGAGAGATGGCAAGAGATATTGTACATGATGTATTTGTAAAGTTATTTGAAGAAAAAGTCACGGATGTCAATGGCTCATATCTATTAAATGCTGTCAGATTTGCTTGCCTAAAATACATCAGAAAAGAGTCGATTCACGAACGGTTTATTAAGCTCCAATCTATATATCTTGAAGAAACCGAATCTGATATTTTGACAAAGGATGAGGATATCGAAAGGCTTAATGCTATCATAGATCAGAATTTGCCGGAGCAAACACGCAAAATCTTAATGATGAAATTTAATAATCGCCTGACTTATTCTGAAATTGCAGAAGAGCTCTCGGTAAGCGAGGTGACTGTGTATAAACATTTGAAACAAGCTATAACCACAATACGAAAATACTTTAACGACAATGAGAGATAAAATAGACCAACTTTTAGATATCCTTGAAAATTCCGAAAAATATTCTGAACAAGAGCTTCACGATCTGCTTCAAGACCCGGATTTCCGGAAACTATACGATACAATCTGTAAAACATCTGACGCACTATCCGAAACACCTGAGGTAGATGTTGATAAAGAATGGGAAAAATTCTACGGCTCTCAATCTAAAATAAAACATATAAAATTTAGCGGTCTTTTTTCAAGATCACAATATCGTAATATTGCGGTTATCGCTGTTGTTGTCGTGGCTTCGGTTGTTGTAGCTGCTACAGTCGGATTTAACCAATCTTTTAAAAATGAAGTGCCATACGATACGTCAAAGGCGATTGTAGCTCCAGAAACAGAGGTTGTACAAGTTGATACGGTTGTTGAAGTCGAAGACCCGGCGTCAGGTGACGGAATAGTTGTGTTCAAGGAGAAGACACTTGAGGTTATGCTTGAAGAAATAGCCAAATCCTATGGTAAAAAGGTCGTTTTTAAATCGCCGGAAACCAAAAAACTACGTCTTTATTTTCAATGGGACAGGTCAATGCCTATTGATGCCATAATCGGACAGCTAAATAGCTTCGAATCGTTCAATGTGAAACTAATTGGAGACAACATAATCATCGACTGATAATGAAACGATTTGTCATCATTATGCTTGCTGTTTTATGTGTGTTGTATGTCGATGCGGCTAAATATAACTACACATTTAAAAAGACTCCTATACCTGAGGCGTTGGCTATTATCGCAGAGCAACACCCCGATATCCATATTAATTTTATTTATGATGAGCTGGATTCCTACAAGACATCGGCTGTAATAAATACAGATGATATTTATGAGGCACTAAGAGAGATTATTAGATTTAATCCGATTTCGATAAATGTAAAAGATAATTATTTCTATATCGAAGCGTTGCAGCAAGGCAGGTATGAGTTCTCGGGAAAGGTGGTAGATGAGAATGACGAACCTCTTGTTGGTGCGTTGGTAGTGATTCTAACATCCCGCGATTCCACAGTCATTACTTATGGTATAACCGATGATTTCGGACAATTTTTAGTACCATGTGACAAGAAAAAGATATTGATGAAATTTAGTTGTGTCGGATATACAACTACATATATAAATATGCCGGGATTCTCGGTCGGACAAGTAAAAATGTCACGATTACCGATTAAGCTCTCAACGGTTACGGTCGAAGCGGATAATACAGTTTTGGCATCAGATAAAAATACATATCTCCCGACTGCACGTCAGAAAAATGCATCCCAAGATGCTATTGATTTACTTCGCCGAATGGCTATACCTCAGCTTGTTATAGGTATAACCGGGAATAGTGTTAAAGATGTATTTGGAAACAGTGTGCCGGTATATATAAATTATTATAAGGCAGAAGATTTTGATATTAATGGGATCAAAATGTCGGACGTTCGAAAGGTCGAATATTATGAAAATCCGACTGACCCACGTTTTAACGGTGCTGACCGAGTAGTCAATATCGTTGTCCAGGAATATGAGTATGGTGGCTACACAAAGGCTTCTCAATCGACAAAAACTTTGAATGGGTTAGACAATAATAGTGAAGTATTCAGTAAGTTTACTTATAAAAAGATGACTTATGATGTGTTTGTCGGAAGTCGAAATAAGAATTTTCATCATCTTGGTGAAGACAATATAGAACAGTATCGCCTCGACAACAATGGTGCTCCGATGACGGTCAAACGTGATGAGAAATTGACAGAATCGCATAGTCGTACTAATGAATATCCAATTACTTTTAGGACAACATACAATACCCAAAAGTTCTCAAACCGAAATACGTTGTCGTTTACCCATTTCTCAGCCCCGATACAAAATACGAGCGGGAATCTTAAAGTAGATCTTTATTCCGATAAAGACTATATGTATTTTAGACGCACTCCCAACAAACATAATTATGTGTATTATAATGGTAGTTTTAACGGTGTTGTAGGTGATAAAATGGCCTATGATATTAATCCGATGTTTAATCATACACATCGAAACAATGTGTCGTCATATAATTCAACGATTATATCGTCTCCAATAAACAATTATATTACTGAAAATGCTTATGAGTGGGCAATTCAAGCAACAGGAAGAATGGTGTTTAAACAAAAGCATCAGCTATTTCTGTTATTAGGAGGAGGTCAAAATATATTCAAGCTAAACTATAGTGGGAATACAAATGCCGAGGATGACTATTGTGTAAGTAACGCGGTAGGCAAATTGACCTATAGATTTCAATCAAGGCGTTATTTTTTATCAACTTATTTAGGACTTGCATATAATCATAATTCAATCAATAATGTAATTAATAATGAGTATTCGCCTCGAATTGGAGTAGATGGGGTTATCCCCATTGCTAAGAAAAGTCAAGTTCAGGGTTCTGTGTATTATCAGTCTTTTACGCCGTCAATTGATTTAAAAGCAAATGATATAGTGCAAAGTAATGAGTATATGTACCTCACCGGGAATCCGGATTTAAGAGATTGGGGACAATTTGTTTCAAATCTTGCCTATAATTATTTCTACAATAATTCATTTTCATTTGCCGTGTATGGTGGATATGAGCAAAATAGTAATCGGGCAGTGGCTGTTTATCGACCGTATGATGACGGGAAAGCACTTTTAAGAGACTATATAAATAATGGTAGATTTAATAGAGGTTATGTAGGTCTTAGTGTCAATTGTAAGTTATTCAAGAATTGTTTACAGCTATCAGGTAATTTAGCTCAGAATTTCTTCGATATAACCGGAAGCTATAAGGAGAGTCTAATACCGCCACTAAGGATTCAACTTCAAGGTGTTTATTATATTGGATCGTTCAATGTCCTTGCAGCGTGGGGTAATGCTCAGCACGTATTAACCGAAAATTCTAATTTTATAATTAAAAGACGAAGTTTTTATGTTTTCTCCGCGGGTTGGGGAAATGGAGTATGGACGGTGAATCTTTCTGCAAATAATATATTTAATAAAGGTTGGCTTTCTGAAACATGGGAACGAAATGACCCATTATATTCTCAGTATAAGCAAGTATTTAATCCATCAATCCATCGAAATATAAGTCTTTCGATAACTTACACGATAGGTTATGGTAAAAAGGTTCAGCGAGGAAACGAAGTTCAAGGAATGAGTAGTAACTCATCGGCGATTATAAATTAAATTTCTCATAAAGATTTATAGACATAAGTAAATGTCACGATTGATTTCGTGACATTTTTTTGTCTAAATATTTGGTCATTATAAAAAATAGTTCTACTTTTGTAAATATCATCTAAATGAATATTAATATCTATAATAGGCTTTAATTATCACTATAATGATAGTATCAAATAATATATTAGCGACCCCCGATGTTGTACGGACTTTTGGAATGAGATTTCGAGAATATAGGCTTCGTCTTAAAATGACGCGTGCTGAGGTTTCAGCAGTGTCAGGCATTGGAATGACCACACTCTATAAATTCGAGTCGGGAAATATGATAGATATTTCATTTCGTACACTATATCGATTGCTAAGAGTGATAGGATTGGATGACAGTTGGGAAAATATTCTCCCTGAGTTGGAAGAATCTCCCTATCTATATAAAAAAGGAAAGAAAGTACAACGAGTAAGACACTCTAAATAAATGGAATTTTTGAAAGTAAAACTATGGGGTAAAGAGATAGGCCGTCTTGTATGGCAACCAAATACAAGACGAACTTATTTCGTGTATAATCCTGATTGTATTGATGATATACCCGATATATCACCGTTGATGTCTCCTATATTAAAGAGAAAGAATACAACACAGATATATGGTGATGATCAACCAATATATCAGGGTTTACCGCCGTTTATTGCAGATTCATTACCTGACTCATGGGGTAATACATTGTTCGATAGGTGGATAAAGGACAATAAGGTGCCACGTGGTATGGTGACACCTCTCTATAAATTAATGTTTATCGGTACAAGAGGTATGGGAGCATTAGAGTATGAGCCATGTGCTGAAGATTTATCTCATACACAACCGATAAATATCAAATCGCTTTACGAGATGTCTCTCAAGATACTTGAGGATAGAGAAAATATATTATTATCTAAATCAGACGAGTTGACTTTACAAGCGTTACTCGCTGTAGGTACGTCACCTGGTGGCCGACAAATGAAAGCTGTTATTGCTATAAATGACAAAACCGGAGAAATTCGATCGGGTCAATCTGATTGCTCTCCGGATTTTGAATATTATATTTTGAAATTTGGAAGTGATAAAATGCCCCTGTCTGAAATTGAGACTACATATCATCAAATGGCGCTAAAAGCAGGAATCGTGATGGAAGAGTGTCGGTTATTTTCGATAGAAGGAACTAATCATTTCCTAACCAAGCGATTTGATCGTAAGAACGGGAGAAAGATACACATGCAAACTTTGGCGGCGATTTGCCCTGAAGCGACTAGTTACGAAGATCTGATATTGGTTTGCCGTCAGTTAAATATTGATGAATCAGAAATAGAGCAGATATATCGCCGTCTTGTTTTTAATGTTATGGCAAATAATACAGATGACCATAATAAGAATTTTTCATTTCTTCTTAGTGAGGGTGGAAAATGGCAAATCTCACCAGCCTATGACATGACGTTTATTTTTAACAAGAATGGAACAGGTCCGCATATCGAAAGGCGAATGAGCATCAATGGCAAAATTGCTGAAATAACGAAGGAAGATCTTTTGGAATTTGCTCGGCAAAATGATATAAAAAATGCCGGAAAGATAATCGATAGTGTTGCTGATACGATAAAAAACTTCTCAAAGTATGCTGAAAAAAATGAGGTGTCTCAACCCTGGCGTGGAATCATTCAAAAAACAATAAATGATACGCTTAGAAATTATGGCTATAATGACATTGAAAATAATTTTGATGAAAAAATAACAGGTCATCTCGGTCATATAATAAGTGAATTGTCTATTCGTTTTAATTCAAAAGGGTATTTTGAAATATCGGCTATAATAGACGGTCGTCGGCAACGTCGTTTTGTTAGACCTCAGATGCCTATATATAAGGTGCTGATGGATATGGATATTTCAAATCTTTCAGTCAACGATAAAAAGAAACTGATTAAAGAATTGTTTAAATAGAGTATTTGTTATATAACGAAAAAATGCCGCAGTCTTAAAGATTGCGGCATTTGTATTTAGTGGAGTATGGTGTTATCGGTTAGGGATGTCAACCGGGGGTTGGGGTGTCTGGTCGATGAGGTTCTTGGTGAAGAAGTCGAGGAGACGCCAGTAGAAATATTCGTTCATGTCGCCGAAGCCGTGACGCTGGGTGGGGAGCATGAGCATGTCAAAGCGTTTGTTGGCGTGGATGAGGGCATGAACAACACGCTGGGTATTACCCGGGTGAACGTTGTTGTCGATGTCGCCGTGAACGAGCATGAGACGACCTTTGAGATTCTTGGCGATTTCGGGGTTTGTCTTGATCGAGTAGATAAATGTAGTGTCACCTTCTTCCGATACTTTTTCTTTCACACCGTGGTGGGTCTCGCTCCACCAGCGGTTATAGATGTTGTTATCGTGGTTACCGGCACAAGAAACGGCCGCTTTGAAGAAGTCGGGATAAACGAGCATTGCAGCTGTTGACATAAAGCCACCACCTGAGTGTCCGTGGATACCGACACGGTTGATGTCGATGAATTTGTGACGGGCAGCAAGCTGTTCGATTGCAGCTTTTTGGTCAGCCAAACCATAGTCGCGGAGGTTTCCGTAACCATAGTTATGATACCATTTAGAACGGTCGGGGTGTCCGCCACGGTTACCAACCGAGATAACGATGAATCCTCCCTGAGCAAGACGGTCGGTGCGGAGGCCCATGCGGGTGTAGGGGTAATAAACGCCTTCAACCTGAGGACCGGGGTAAACATAGTCAACGATAGGATATGATTTTTCGGGGTCGAAGTCAAAAGGTTTGTACATTACGCCCCAAAGGTCGGTGACGCCGTCGGCAGCTTTAACAGTAAAGACTTCGGGGAACTTGTAGCCGTTGGCAAGAAGTTGGGTGAAATCGGCACGTTCGAGGCTCATTATTTTATTGCCGTTGATGTCAAAGAGAGCTGTCTCGGGAACGGTGTCAACGCGTGAATAGTTGTCAACAAAGTAGCGGGCGTTGTCGTCAACAACGGGTGAGTGGAAATATTCGCCGGTGTCAAGACGTTTTACAGGTCCGCCGTCAAGGCTGACAGAATAGAGGTGCTGGTAGTAGGGGTGAGCGTCTTTGTCGCGTCCCATGCCGGTGAAGATAACACGGCGACCGGGTTCGTCAACCTTGAGAATCTGGTGAACGTGCCAGGGACCGTCAGTAAGACGACGTTTGAGGTTACCTTTGTCATCGTAGAGGTAAAGATGAGCCCAGCCGTCACGCTCGCTCCATTGAACGATTTCCTTACCGTTGTTTACGGCAGCGAGGGGACGTTCGTTTTGATATGTGTTAAGGCGTTCTTCGATGATTGGAACGATAGTATCCTGACCGATTGTGTAGGTGCAGACGTCGATGCGATGAAGGTCGCGGCTTGAACGGGTCAGGAAGAAGCGGTTGTCATCACCAAGCCAAATGTTGGGAACGTCATACTGGTCGCGCTGTTTTTGAAGGTGGGGGCGACGGATAAGGGTGAGCGACTGGTCTTTGTAACGGTGAGTGTCAATCTCTTTGCGTGAGCGATCGTCAACGTTGAAGAGGAAGAGATGCTGCTGGGGAATGTTTTCTTCGCCCGGCATTTCATATTTGTATGTCTCAAGGGTTGGACGCGGGTTGGCAATAGCATCGATAACCCAGAGTTCGCCAACTTTGCGGCTGTCTTCGATGTTTGAGATGAAGTGGCGTGAGTCGGGTGACCAAAGAACGTATGCTCCGCGACGCTTGCCGTTGTCGAGAGTATCGGTGTTGAGCCATGAGTAGGGGACACCATAGCCGAAGTCGCGCACGCCGTCAGTGGTGAGCTGAATTTCAGTGATAGTCGAGTCTTTTTCGTCTTTTTTGAGTTTGGCATAGTCTTCGCCACTCATCATCCAGAGGTTGAAGTCTTTGGCATAGACAACGTGTTTGCCGTCAGGCGATACCGAAGCCCATTTGAGTTCTTTTGTTTCTTTTTCTTTGTCTTTGAGATGGGTCAACTGACCGTTGCGAGAGTCGTAAGAGAAATAGAAAACCTGTTTTTCTTTCTTTTTACTTTTTTTGTCGGCTTTCTTGTCATCTTTCTTTGGTTCAGCGTCTTGAGACGATGTAACCTCAAAAGTGTAGGTATAGCCGTCGGGTTGTACTTCAAGATTTTTGATAGGCAACTGCGCGGCAATGTAAGGATCTTTGACGATGTAAGTCAGGTCGGCAGCCATCTTGTCGTGGTCAAACATGGGAGTTTTGCGACGAGCGACGGGATCGACAACATACCAGCGGTTTCCTTCGCCGGTTTTGTAGCTGTACCAGAATTTGTCACCGGTGGGAAACCAATGTGGATCTACGGTGGTAGAGAAGAGCATTTTAGAGAGCTTTGGTGCTGTAAAACGCTCGGGCAGCTCATAGTTGCTTGGTGCTTGAGCTGAGCTATTATTGTTGTCAACAGATGCTGCGTTGAGGGCAAATCCACCTACTGAGAGCAATAAGGAAGCCAATAAAACATTACTTTTTTTCATTTAATATGAGATATTGATTGGTGAAGACATGGTATAATTTGCTCAAACAGAATAAATCTATCGGCAAGATTTAATACAAATTTATGTGCAAATATAGTAAAACTTGTCGATATCGGCAAGTTTTGAGCCATAATCACATTTTATGTATTTAAAATGTATAGATATGGATGAGAGTAACGGCTTTGATTATCAAAAAAATCTTAATTTATAGATTAATGTGAAACTTTTTGAGGAATGAACGAGTCTAATTGAAATGGAAATAGTATTTTTGCATCAAATAAAAATTTCATAATCACTGATTTAATAAACCAAAATGAGACGAGTTTTTAAGATTTTAATGACTCTTGCGGTTGCGCTGACGGCTGATTTTGCAGTTTCAGCTCAAATGAATATGACCGCACAGTTGCCGGTTGACAAGGATGTTCGTATCGGCACACTTCCCAATGGGTTGACCTATTACATTCGTCACAACGAAAAACCTAAAGGTCAAGCCGATTTTTATATCGCACAGAAAGTTGGTTCGATTGTTGAAGATGATAACCAACGTGGTTTAGCTCACTTCCTTGAGCACATGTGCTTTAACGGAACAACCAATTTCCCCGGCAATTCAATGATCGGCTGGCTCGAAAAACAGGGTGTTAAGTTTGGTGAGAATTTGAATGCCTATACCTCTGTTGACCAGACTGTTTATTTTATGTCAAATGTCCCGGTTGCAAAAAAATCGGTACAGGATTCGGTTCTTCTTGTGCTTCACGACTGGGCAAATGACCTTCTTCTCGACCCTGTTGAGATTGACAAAGAGCGTGGTGTAATTCACGAAGAATGGCGCCGTTCAATGGTTGGTCAGATGCGTATCATTGAAAATCTTCTTCCGGTGATGTATCCCGACAGCCGTTATGGTTATCGTTTGCCAATCGGAACAATGGAGGTTGTTGATAACTTTGCTCCTGAAACTCTCCGTGCATACTACGAAAAATGGTATCGTCCTGACCTTCAGGGTATCATGGTTGTCGGTGACATTGACGTGGATTATATCGAAGGTAAAATCAAAGAGATGTTCTCATCAATCGAGATGCCCGAGAATCCCGCTCCCCGTGTATATTACCCCGTTGCTGATAATAAGGGAACGATCTATGCAATCGGTCGTGACAAAGAGCAGAAAAACGGAGTTGCAAGCCTTATGATCAAGACTGATGCACTTCCCGATTCACTCAAGAATACTGTTACCGGAATGATGCAGAACTATATTACTCAAATAATGACAGATATGCTCAACGAGCGTTTGTCTGACATTGCCTCAAAACCTGAATCTCCATTTGCCGCCGCATCAAGCTCATACGGTAACTTCTTTGTTGCAAAGACAAAAGATAACTTGAGTATCGACGCTGTGGCTAAAGGCGAAGATATCCGTCCTGCATTCGCTGCTGCTTACCGCGAACTGTTGCGTGCGGCTCGTGGCGGATTTACCTATTCTGAATTTGAGCGTGCACGTCAAAACTACCTGTCATCACTTGACAACTACTATAACAACCGTGCCGACCGCCGTTCGGCTCAGTATGTTAATGACTATGTTGAGAACTTCCTCAACAAAGCACCTATTCCCGACATCGATACCGAGTATAATATACTTAAATCAATAGCAGGTGCTATACCATTGGATGCGATCAACCAAGCTATCGCTCAATTGGTTACTCCTGACAATCGTGTTCTCATGATTCTTGCCCCTGACAACGGCACATTCTATTTCCCGACCGAGGCTGATATGGCTAAAGTTATCGCTGATGTTGATGCAGAAACCATCGAGCCGTTTGTCGATAATGTCAAGAACGAACCTCTTCTTTCAGAACTCCCTGCTCCCGGCAAAATCGTCAGCTGGAAAGAGAACGATATGTGGGGCGCAACCGAGTTTGTTATGTCAAACGGAATCAAGGTTATCGTTAAGCAAACCAAGTTTAAAGAAGATGAAATCATGTTCCGTGCTATTGCACGCGGTGGTATGACATGTCTACCCGAAGAGTTGGCTCCCTCACAGCAGTTGATCGGTAGCGCAATCCGATATGCAATGGGACTGGGTGCATACACTTCAAGCGAACTTCCCAAATACCTTTCAGGTAAAATTGCAAATGTGATGCCGTCGTTCGGTACATATTCACGTTCGATTGGCGGTACAACCACTCCCCGCGATATAAAAACGGCAATGGAACTTCTCTATGCCGCTTTCACTGCTCCAAACTTCTCAGAAGAAGAGTTTGCCGCAATGCAGTCGTCACTTGAGGGCACACTTGCAAACCAAGAACGCACTCCCGACTTTATTTTCCGTCGCGATGTGCTCAAGTCAAGCTACAAAGCAGCAGCTGCTCAGGCTGTGACTGTAGAAACTGTTAAAGCCGCTAAACTTGACCAAATCCGAGAGATTTACAGCATGATGACCGCTAACGCAGGCGACTATGAATTCTTCTTTGTCGGTAATGTTGATCTCGATTCAATCAAACCGTTGCTTGAGCAATATGTCGCTACTCTTCCCATCGATCGTTCAAGAGCTGTCGGCGTTGTCGTTAACCCCGACTATGAAATGGTTAAGGGTGATACTCACAGCGAGTTTAAAACCAAGATGGAAACACCCCAAACCTATGCATACATCAATATGTTCGGAATAATCCCATATACCTCAAAAGATGCAATGCTTGCAACCGTCGCCGGTAACATCATCGGCAACCGTTTTCTTGAAACTGTTCGTGAGGAAATGGGAGCAACCTACTCAATCGGTGCGAGAGGTTCGATGAGCCGTATTCCCGACGGTGAGACTGAAATCATGACATCATTCCCGATGAAACCTGAAATGAGCAAAGAAGTTCTCAGTTTCATTGCTAAGGAATTTGAATTGATGCAGACAACTGTCAAGGAGGAAGAAGTTCAAAAACAGGTTGAATATCTCGTTAAGACCAATACTGCCAACAAAGAACGCAACGGCTCATGGATGGGTGCAATGACAGGTTATGCACTCAACGGGGTTGACACATTCACCAACAATGTTGAAACCGCTAAATCAATCACTGTTGCCGACGTTGAAGACTTTATGAAACGTTTGGCAGCCGATGGAAACTATCGAGTTGTAATCCTCAACCCCGAAGACTAAATTGACTGTTATAAATATGAATAGAGCCGCTCCAATCGGAGCGGCTCTATTTGTATTGTTAAGAAATAATCGGCTGATTATTTTGAAGCTTTAACCATTTTGAGGTAGTTCTCAAGACCTTCAACGATTTTAGCGGCGAGTTTGCCACGATATTCGGGGTCGGCGAGGAGTTCTTCTTCGGGAAGTGATGACATAAAGAGAACTTCAACAAGAGCGTTGGGATAGTCGGTAGGACCATTGAGCGAGAAGTTGAAGTTGCCTGTCAAACCAAAGTTCGCGAGACCGAGTGAAAGCATTGACTGGTGGAGTGACGCAGCAAGCTGACGGTCAAAGATATGTTTGTAGTAGGCACTTGTTCCCATCGGGATGAGGGGATTGCCCGAAGCGTTATTGTGAACTGAGATTGCGAGGTCAACGTTGCCTTCACGCCAGATTTGTTTACGTTCGGTCATTGAAGGACCTGTGTCGCCGTCACGGGTGAGAACAACATTTGCACCTTTCTTGCGAAGGATGTCGGCTGCTTTGAGAACGATATCGAGGTTGACATCTTTTTCTTTGAGACCTGAGGGAGAGTAAGCACCGGGGTAAGGACCTCCGTGACCTGCGTCAAGACCGATAGTGAGGTCTTTAAGATCGAGAGAAGCGGGGCAGTGGCGAACATCGATGTTCAAGGTTGAGCCTGAGTAGCTGATTGTATAGCCCCACTGATATTTTTCTTTGAGACGGATTGTGAGAGTGAGCACGTCTGATTCTTCCTGCTCAAAATCAACAAACTCAATCATGCCAAGCTGACCGCGCTGGGTAATCCAGTTTGAGTTGCAGGTTGCACCATAAAGCGATACTTTGATAGTTGATGGGTCGATCTCGGTACGAGAAGTGTAGGGAAGTTTGACTGGGAGACTGATAGAGATGCGGTCAGCTTTGCCGTTGCTGCTGAGCGACCATGAACCGGTGTTAACGGTTGTTTTACCTTCGCCACCTACTTCGGCATATTCTTTGGGAAGGTAGGTATAACGGTTGTCGCTCAACTGAACTTTGTAGAGGTTGCGGGTTTCGCCAACTGCAGTCATCTCGATCCCGGCATCAACAAAGCCTATTTTAGAACCGCCGAGACGGTCGCCGCCGTTACCATACTGGAAGTATGCGCCGGGGAGTGTTTTGATGTTGACCGGCTGAGCAAGCGCCATTGTGGAGGGTTCGCTTTGACGGGGAGCTACTTTGCGTGGAGCATCGTTATAATAGATCTCGACAGTTTTCTTTTCTGATTTTTTGTTGACGGTAACCTTAACGGGAATTTTGTTGAGACCCGGTTTGAGGGTTACCTGACCACCGAATGAGCCGGTTTTGTAAACGTGTGCTTCTTCGCCGTTAACCCAAGCCTGAGCATCGGGAGTGGTAACACCGATTACATAGTAGGTTGGTCGGGTAACAGTGTCGGTGTGTTCATCGTCATGGTAGATTTTGAACAGGGAATCTTTTGCCATAACCGGCAAAGATACCATCATAGCGGCTGTAAATGCCGCTGCAGTCAGTTTTTTAAACATAAGTTGGTTGGTATAATGGTTTATAAAGTGAGTTTTATTATTTGTAGGCAATGTCGTTGAGCGGACGCAAAACGTTGCATAGAATACGGCTCCAGTAGTTTCTGAAATCTTCTTTGATTGCTAAAACCGACATGGCGGCGACTTCATCGGTTGGGTCGTTGCCGATTGCGGCTATGAAATTGAAGAAAACCTGGAACAGATCGGCAAGACACTCTGATATGCTTGCCGAGACAGGCGTGTCGCTATATTTCATATCTTCCTCAAACACTTCAAGATAGACGTCGTCCTCGCCTATGAGTGTTTCGAGGTTTTGGCGTATTCCGTTGTAGTAATCTTCTTCGAGGGTCGATTCGATGTATGGGTCTTCGGTCTCGATGAAGTTTACCGAGAGGTCGGTTGCGGTGATATAAAGTCGGGGCAACAGTTTGAGCATCTGATTGATAAACTCGGTGGGCTCGCTCTCTGATACGTGTGCTATGGCTTGGCAATATTCTTTGCAAAGGGCGATGAATGCAATCGAATTAGGGTTGAGCACTGATGCCGGGTTTGTATCGTTGTTCATTTAATATATTCGTTAAAAAGATTAGCAATACAGGTTGTTATCAATGATGAAATCAAATACAGGGCGGGGCAGCATTGGAGCCACAAGTCGTTGCTCGGCGGCTGACTTGCGTATTACGGTCGATGAAATCTGAATGATTGGGGCATCCAGCGGTTTAATGTGGTCGTTTGTTCCGTCGGGCATTGGGTAACCGAGTCGTGGATAAACGATAACCGAGGCAAGTTTGCAAATTTCATCGGGGTCTTTCCATTTATCGAAATTGGCAAAATTGTCAGCTCCAATCAACAGTGAAAATTCAACGTCGGGATATTGCTCGATAAGTTTGCGGAGCGTGTTGATAGTGTAGTTTGGACGTGGCATTGTTAGCTCGATGTCACATTCTTTTATTCCATCAAGTCCTTCGATAGCAAGTCTTATCATTTCAAGACGGATGTCGTCGGATAATAATTCTTTGTTGTCGATTTTCAGCGGATTTAGAGGTGAGAGCATGAGCCATACCTCGTCAAAATTCATCTTGACCCGTGCATAGTCGGCTAAAATAAGGTGACCGATGTGGATAGGGTTGAACGAACCACCAAATAAAGCTATGCGTCGTTTATTGATCATTGACGGGCAAAATCTGCTATGATTTTTTCGGTTTCATTGACGGCTGATTCGAGGTCGTCGTTAACAACAACGTGGTCATATCCCGAAGCAAAGGATATTTCATATTCGGCTTTACCAACACGCTGGTCAATCATTTCGGGCGAATCAGTTCCTCTGTTCTCAAGTCGACGGCGCAGCTCGTCAATGCTTGGGGGCATGATGAAAATTGTGGTTGCTTGGTTTCCAAAACGTGATGCAACGTTCACGCCACCTTTAACATCGATGTCGAGAACTACATTGTGACCCTGATTGACATTTTGTTCGATTTCAGAAACCGGGGTGCCATAGAATCGTCCTGGATAAACTTCTTCATACTCGACAAACATACCTTGGGCTATTTGATTGCGAAATTCTTCGGCTGTCAAAAAGTGATAATGAACTCCATCGACCTCGCCGGTGCGCGGCAGACGGCTGGTTGCCGATACCGAGAAACGCAGATCTATGTTGCCGCGTTTCATTATTTCGTTGATGATGGTTGATTTTCCGCAGCCCGAGGGAGCTGATATAACAATGATTTTGCCTTTCATTGATGCGTGTTATTACATGACATTGAGCACCTGCTCTTTGATTTGTTCAAGTTCGTCTTTCATGCCGACTACCAATAACTGCATATCGGCTTGATTGCTCTTTGACCCGAGGGTGTTGATTTCGCGTCCCATTTCCTGAGAAATAAAACCGAGCTTTTTGCCCTGACCGGGCGCAGCTACCACCGTTTCGATGAAGTAGTCGAGGTGTTGGGTGAGTCGCTGTTTTTCTTCGTTGATGTCGAGCTTTTCGATATAGAAAATCATCTCCTGTTCAAGGCGTCCGCGGTCATATTCGACACGTGGAATCTTGCTGAGCGAGTCTTCGATGCGTGATTTGATTTTGACAATGCGCTCCTGCTCGTAAAGGGGAACGTCGGTGAGATGTTTGCGTATGCGGTCGATGCGCAATGCAAAGAATTCTTCAAGTTTCTTACCCTCTTTGCGTCGGAATTCCATGAGCTGCTCAACAGCCTCGCTGACGGTGTTCATCAATACTGCTACTTCTTCGTCAGAGATCACGGTAAGCGAGTCAGATTTCATTACGTCGGGAAATCGAAGCAAAACCGAATACCAGTCGGTTGGCAGTGGGATATTGAGTCGGCGCGACATCTCTTCGAGTTGGGCTTTGTAGGCTGCCAAAAGGTCAAAGTTAAGCGGTGCCGGAGTCTCGTTACCGATATTTTCGACATATACGGTCAGATCTACTTTGCCACGCTCAAGACGGGATGCGATGAGGTTACGCATATCAAGTTCCTTTTCGCGATAGGGAGCGGGAATGCGTGTTGACAGGTCAAGTTGTTTTGAGTTAAGTGACTTGATTTCAACAGTGAAACGCTTGGAGGTTGTTTCGGCGACTGCGCGTCCGAAGCCCGTCATTGATAGTAGCATTGTTAGTATCGATTATTGATTATTTTTGCAAAATTAAAAAAAAAGGTTGAAAAACTCGCTATACTTTGCAAAATATCAATCGTTGTTTGACTAAAAATAAAAATCCACTCCGAAACATCAAATGACAAACGGAGTGGATTAAATTAGATGGTATAGCTTTTATTCTTTGGCGTTTTCGAGCTTATTGATTTGACCCATAAACAATATTGTTCCGGTACTTTGTTCGGCAATCCAGAATATAAAAGGATGGTCGACGACGAATGATTTGGGTTCAGGTCTTACCATATTATCATCTAAGTCACAACTCACATAAATTATATTAGTCTTTGCGGCCGCCTCGGTACCGGTTTCATCAACTTTCAAAACACACTCGTGGAAAACCGAGGGTTTGAACAGGCTTTTTTCTTTATCGGCAAATACCTTGGATAAATCGGGGGTTTGTCCGAATAATTCTTTTATACCAACTTCTTGCAAGAGAGCATCTATATTTATATCGGATATAGCTACTTCAAATCGTGGCAGTTTTATAGTGCCAGTGCCGTCACGTCTGCTTGACAAATATTTTTTTATATTTTCTTTGGTAAGTATATTCTCGATTCCATTTAAAGAATTTTCTTTATCGTCATAGTTATATGCAATATGCATTGAGAAAGCTCTATTCCCAAAATCTCGACTTAATATAGCAAATTCGCCGTCAAAGGTATAATCGTAACTCCCACTTTCCATCATTTTGACAGTTGACACTGTCTTATCAAAATTATAGAATGGAGCATCTTGAGTATTATCCTTATCAAATGCTTTTTCCCAGCTACTTTTAAAATATATTGTATTGGCAATTAGGAGCGGTGTGTAGTTGCTAACCGACATTTTCTTTATCAGTCCATGAGTTGCATCGTCAACCCATTTGTTTAAAATCAGGTTACATTCTGCTAAATTATTGAAATTAACCGGAAGCACCGATGCATTATAAAAATTCTTATTATTATCAATGAACTGACCCGACAAAGTTACATTTTTGTCAGGAAAAATACCATTGGCTATATCCAACGTGGTAAAACCGTCAATAGTGTCAATCGCAGTAGCAATTCTTTTATTATACTCGTTAAGGTCACTCAATGAAGTTCCTTCGCCCAACAGAACATTTTGTAATTCGGCAGCTGTGTTTCCATCGGCACCATTAGTAAGCATTGAGAGTGCGGTGGCAACACTATATGGCGAAACTACAAAATTTTGCTCAGTCCTCTCTTTTTGAGCAGTCTTAAAAAAGTTAACCGAAAAGTCGGTTTGTTGCATGTTGAGAGACTTCTCAATCTCGCTCAAATAGATTGGCTGATATGGCTTCAACTTGGTAGGATCAAAAGGTCTCTCAACCTCATCCTCATTTTTAGGTTCTTCCTTGGATATTTCCTGCTTTTGGTCATCAACTGGAGTTGGCATGTCACTACAAGATGCCAGTGCAAGACCGAAGAGCATTAATAAGTATTTATTCTTCATAATCATCTTAATTATAATTTAAGGTAATATTTTGCAAATATATTATATAAATAGCTTGTTTGCAAATTAATCGATTGAAATAGTGATAATTGTAATCATATTGTAAAATATTGCTAAAATTTGGTGGTTTTTGTCTAAGGCTCACAAACTATAGAGGGTTAAGGACCGTATTGTTCGTTATGGGGAATGAATGGCTTAAAGCTCGTAATATTCTTGATTTAAAATTATTGGATGGGTGGTTTATTGAAATAATATTTGTAACTTTGTGGACGAAAAAATAACTGATTTATGGCAGTAATATTAAATATTGAGACTTCGGGAAAGACTTGTTCGGTGGCTTTGACTGCCGAGGGTATGATCTTACGTCACTATGAAAATTTTGAGGGACGGAATCATGCAACTCTCCTGAGCGACTATATAAAATTGTGTCTTGACCATCTTCAAGACCATGAAATGAAACTCGATGCCGTAGCGGTGAGTCTTGGTCCCGGCAGCTATACCGGATTGCGCATCGGACTTTCTGAGGCTAAGGGGCTTGCCTACTCGCTCGATATCCCTTTGATTGGTTTATCGACTCTTGAAATTATGGCTGTTGGTGCAATGTTTCAGGAAGATGCCGACCCCGATGCATTGTTGGCTCCGATGATCGATGCCCGTCGTATGGAGGTCTATACCGCGGTTTATGACTTTGCACTGAATCAGATTGTCAAGCCAACCCCGTTGATTTTGGAGCCTGACAGCTATGAGCGATTCTTGGCAGATGGTCGTGTCGTGTTCTTTGGCGATGGGTCTGATAAGGCTCGTGATTTGTTTGGACAAAATCCCAATGCTCGATTTATCAGCGATGTTGTGCCGTTGGCAACTGACATGACAGCACTTGCCGACCGTGCATTTTCACGTCGCGATTTTCTCGATATAGCTTATAGCGTGCCCGAATATCTGAAAGATTTTCAGGCAATAAAGCCTAACAAACTTTTTTGAACCTTTTGGCACGATATTTGTACTTTAAGTAAGTATAATAACAATTTAAATTAGAAAAGATATGGAAAAAATTGAACCCGGAAAATATGTTGAGATGGTCTATGACCTCTATAGTGTAAATCCTGATGGTACTGAAACTCTTGTCCATCAGTCTGATCCCGAAGATCCCGAAAAATTTGTGTTCGGTGTTACTCGCGGAATGATTATTCCTTTGGAAAAAGCTCTTGAAGGACTCGAAAAGGGCTCAAAATTTGATGTTTCAGTAAAAGCCGACGAAGCATTCGGACCCTATGATCCCGAACAGATTGCAGTTCTCGACCGAGACTTGTTCCTTGTTGACGGAAAATTTGACGAGGAAATGATCAAAGTCGGAGCTATCGTTCCGATGATGACCGCTGACGGTTATCGTATCAATGGTGTAGTCAAAGAAATCACCCCCGAAAAAGTATCAATGGACTTCAACCATCCTTTGGCAGGCAAAGATGTTCGCTTTAAAGGTGAAGTAAAAGAGGTTCACGAAGCAACAGCCGACGAACTTAAGCCGTTCCAAGGTGGCTGTGGCTGTGGCGATCACGGCTGCGGTGACGGTTGTGGTGACAACTG
>JAIDRE010000126.1 GCA_029061925.1 Muribaculaceae bacterium
GCACGGGCCTCCCCTCCCTTCAGTGCGTCCCTTACTATCAAGTCCGCGCCGACCGCCTCGGCTTCATCCCCAACCTCTCCATCCTCGACCTCATCTTCAACCTCGGCCCCGAAGCCCCGCTGCTATTGAAAAAAATCACCGATAGAATAATATCATAAAATATTATTATGATTGAATTCTTACGAGTTACCAAACCATACAAAAGAGTGAATTATACCATTAAAAATGTGTAACTTTGCAGTATGAGTAAGAAAAATAACATTAGAGAACCTAAGCATTGGTTGGTTTTTGCGAATGCTTCACGGTGCAATCACTATGCTTCACTGAAAGAAGCTGGATTCATTAGTTGGAAACGTGAAAGAAATAATTTTGCAATAGGTGACATTGTATATGTTTTCAGTTCTAAAGAGCGTAAGATTATTTATAAGACAAAAGTTATAACTGAGGAAATGCGTGCTGATGGTAAGTATTGGGTTGAAACACCACCAAAGGAAATGACTTGGAGATTAAAGGCCATAGAAGAATATACTGGAGACTCTCTTGACGAATCTTCTTTGATATTGCATGGTTTCAAAGGAGGTAGAAGTCTTCAACACCCAATGTGCAATAATCCTGAGTTGTTTGCTTATATCGAATCTCAGTTTGAGAAATAATCTGCGGTGAAGAGAGTGATAGTTATCGGCTGCCTCAGAGCGGGGAAGAGTATGTTTGCACGCAAACTTGCTGCGACGACCGGATTGCCTTTGCATTATCTTGACATGATTTGGCATAGGTCTGACCGCACGGTAATCGGACGTGAAGAGTTTGATAGGCAGTTAGACATACTCGTAACGGAAGATGAATGGATTATTGACGGTAATTATGCACGATCACTCCCTGTACGTCTTTCTCATTGTGATACGTTGTTTTTCTTTGATTTACCTTTGGATGAGTGCATAGAAGGTGCGAAATCACGACTTGGGAAAGAGCGTTTTGATATGCCTTGGGGAGACAACGTGTTGGATCCAGAATTTTTACAATGGTTTATAGATTTTCCCCGCACTATTATTCCAAAAATTGAGGATTATCTGAAAAACTTCAATAAAACCATAATTCGTTTCTATTCAAGGAAGAGGCCGACAAGTTCATTGATTCGTTGAAATGGTAAAATTCGAAGATTAAGCAGGCTGAATCAAATAAAGAAATCCAGAATAATCAACTTTAGATTATTAAGATATATCTAACGCCAGTTAATCTAAATATTTTAGGTATAGAAATTTTAGTCCGTTCTGAGGCGTATACTTGCAGATGATGTCAAATTCGAGGTTAACGCAGGTGTCATATCATAACGTATTAGCTTTTTTAGGGTAAGCTCTCTTGTCATGACTTTTCTTACGGATCAGGTCAAGCTCTTCCATTGTATCAAATTTGGGTGTTGAAAACAGATTTTTTATTTCAGAAGTATATCCCAAAGACATAGCCAATTTTATCAGCGACTCAAACGCGATGAGTCCTTTCTGCTCAAAACGTGCCACTGTTGCCAATGGCACACCTGATATCTCCGCAATACGCTGACGAGTGATATTCTTCTCCACCCTCCGCTTGCGAAAATCCTCGGCAACCTGCATCAAAATATCATCAGAATTATCAAGCACAAAGCCTTCTAATACTGATAACATATTATTACTATATCTGTTTAATTCCATAATACTACTAATATTGTAGTACAAAGATAGCAATAAATTATCAATTTACAAAATGATACGAATTTTATTCCTGTATAAAACAAAATCGAGGCAGATAATTCTACCTCGATTCTTTAAGTAAAGTATGTATTACTATTAGTATGTCTTGAGCCTTGCAATGTACTTACCGATGATGTCAAACTCGAGGTTGACGCGGGTACCTACTTTGATGTCACCGAAATTGGTGTGTTCAAAGGTGTAGGGGATGATGGCAACGCGGAATGAATCGCGCTCGCTGTCACAAACGGTGAGCGAGACACCATTGACGGTTACAGAGCCTTTTTCAACTGTGATATAACCTTTTGCGGCGAGCTCAGGATTGACTTCATATTGAAATTTGAAATATCGGCTGCCGTCAACTTCCTCAATGTCAACACAAGTGGCTGTAGTGTCAACGTGACCTTGCACGATGTGACCGTCGAGACGACCGCCAATTTTCATTGAACGTTCGAGATTGATGCGGTCACCCTCCTTCAATAATCCAAGGTTACTGCGGTCGAGAGTTTCCTGAATGGCTGTAACTGTATATGTATCATCGGGATTAAGCGAAACTACGGTCAGGCATACACCATTATGAGCAACCGACTGGTCGATTGCTAATTCATTTACAAATGAGCATTTTATGGTCAAATCAACATTACCACCTTTGCGTTCTACCTTTTTAACGACTGCGGCTTCTTCAACTATTCCTGAAAACATGTCTTAATTCTTTATTGGTTAAAATTATCCCGAAATCGGAGTGAGGCTTCTGCTTCATAGGCTCTCACGCCCGACTTCGGGAATAAAATAATTTGCAAACAGCGTAATTATTCTGCATCTTCAGCATCGTCTTCCTTCATATTGTGGAAAACGTTCTGAACATCTTCGTCTTCCTCGAGTTTTTCGAGAAGCTTGTCGATTGTTTGACGCTGTTCGGGAGTTACTTCTTTGAGTTCGTGGGGAATACGTTCAAACTCGGCTGAAACGATTTCATAACCGTTGCTTTCGAGATATTTCTGAATGTTGGCAAATTCTTCAAAAGCACCATAGAGCATGATTTCGTCTTCATCGGGCTCGATTTCATCTACACCATAGTCAATGAGTTCAAGTTCGAGGTCTTCGAGTGATACACCATCTTTGGGCTTGATTTTGAAAACGCTCTTGTGGTCAAACAAGAAGGTAAGAGAACCCTGGGTACCAAGGTTACCGCCATGTTTGGTAAAATATGAACGTACGTTTGCAACAGTACGGGTGTTGTTGTCGGTAGCAGCCTCAACGAAGATTGCGATACCGAAAGGTCCGTATCCCTCGTAAGTAATTTCTTTATAATCACCGGCATCTTTATCGGTTGCTTTTTTGATAGCGCGTTCAACGGTATCTTTAGGCATGTTGGCAGCCTTAGCGTTCTGCATCAACACGCGAAGACGCGGGTTTGCATCGGGATCGGGACCACCTGCTTTTGCAGCGATAGTGATTTCTTTACCAATACGGGTAAATGTACGCGACATGTTACCCCAACGTTTGAGTTTTCTTGCTTTACGATATTCAAAAGCTCTTCCCATAGGTATATTGTTTAGTCTATTTTATGTTTATTTGATATTCTGTTTTTAACGGAGCTCAGCACCAAGTTTGGTTTTGAGATTTTCAATGATTTTAGACATGATGGCGTCAATCTGGCGATCGTTCATTGTCTTTTCTTCATCTTGAAGTTCGATTGCAATAGCGTATGATTTTTTGCCTGCAGGCAAGTTCTTACCTTCGTAAACATCGAACAGGCGTATGTTTTTGAGAAGTCGTTTTTCACTTTCTCTCACAACTTTTTCGATTGCCTCCATTGTCACCCCGGCATCAACCAAGAGCGCAAGGTCGCGATTGACAGCCTGTGTTTTGGGAAGCGGAGCAAACTTAACTTTCTTTTTCAAAGCGAGTTTCACGACTGCATCCCACTCGATTTCGGCATAGCAAACGGGCTGTTTGATGTCAGCCTTTTTCAAAATTGCTTTTGACAAAACGCCGAGAGTCGCAAGTTTCTTGTCCGATCGTGTATCTACGCGGAGCGATGCGCTGTAAAGCGGATTGTTGTTATCAACCGAGAAGACAATTTCACGGTCTTCGATACCAAGACGATTGAAGATGTTCTGAATGACTGCACGGAGGTCATAAACGGTAGCCTCGATAGCCTGACGGTTCCATGACGCAGCCTGAATATCACCTGTCATCCAAAGAGCCAACGCTGCATGTTCGCTGAACGGAGCAAGAGGTGCTTCGTTGGTTGACTCAGCTTCAGGATTAAGGAAATATACATTGCCGAATTCATACATAGCCAAGTCGGGTTGCTTGCGGTTTATGTTGTGAGACAACGATTCAAGACCACCAAACAACAATGTCTGACGCATCACGTTCAAGTCAGAGCTTAACGGATTGAGAAGTTTCACACACTTCTCTACGGGATAAATTTCGAGTCCTTCATAATATTTTTCGGCAGTGAGCGAGTTATTAAGAATCTCGTTAAAGCCGGCAGCAGTGAGCTGTTCTGAAACGAGACGGCGAATATCGTCAGAAGCATCAACTGCGGTTTTATATGAGAGTGACGAATTAACGTCTGATGCAATTTCTACATTATTATATCCATAGAAACGGAGAACTTCCTCAACAACATCGCAAGGACGGGTTACATCCACGCGGTAGGTCGGAATTTCAAGCGATACAACATCGCCCGATTTACCTTTGATTTCGATTTCGAGCGATTTGAGGATGCTGTCAACTGTTTCTTGAGGAATATCCTTACCAATCAAACGATTGAGATAGTCATAGCTCAAATCAACTTTGGCAGGCTCAACAACGTTTGGATAGATGTCAATGGGTTCGCCACAAATTTCGCCACCGGCAAGTTGTTTTACAAGAATTGCAGCTAACTTGAGAACATACATTGTGTTGTTGGGGTCAACGCCACGTTCATAACGGAACGATGCGTCGGTATTCAATCCGTGACGACGAGCTGTTTTGCGAACTCGTGTCGGGTTGAAACATGCGCTTTCAAGAAAGATTGAAGTAGCCTCTTCGGTAACACCTGAATCAAGACCGCCAAATACGCCGGCAATACACATCGGGCGTTCTGAGTCGCAAATCATCAAATCAGCTTCGTTGAGTTTGCGCTCAACACCATCGAGAGTTGTAAAGGGAGTGCCTTCGGGTGCGGTGCGAACAACAATGCGGTTGTCTTTAACCTTATTGAGGTCAAAGCAGTGCAACGGCTGGCAATAGGCGTGGAGAAGATAGTTAGTGATATCGACAATATTGTTGATCGGACGCTGACCGATAGCAATCAAACGGTCGCGCAACCATTTAGGCGACTCGGCAACCTTCACATTTTTGATAGTGATACCGCTGTAACGAATACATCCGGCTTTATCTTCAACTTCTACAGTAGCGCCGCCTTCGGAACGATCAACCTTGAACGAGTCGATTGAATCGCGATGCAGGTTAGGTTTTGTATCGGTATTGCGGACTAACCATCCGGAAAGGTCACGGGCAACGCCATAGTGTGACGCAGCATCGATACGGTTAGGTGTCAAGTCCACCTCAAGAACATAGTCACTGTTGAGATTATAGTATTCAGCAGCAGGAGTCCCGGGTTTGATTTCGCGGTCAATCACGATGATACCGTCGTGGCTTGTACCGACACCAATCTCGTCTTCAGCACAAATCATACCGAACGACTCGACATTACGAATTTTTGATTTCTTGATTTTGAATTCTTTGTCGCCGTCATAAAGGGTTGTTCCTACGGTTGCGACAACGACAGTCTGTCCGGCTGCCACGTTTGGCGCACCGCAGACAATTTGAACAGGCTCATCAAGACCGAGGTCAACGGTGGTGATGTGGAGGTGGTCGCTATCGGGGTGATCGATACAGGTCAATACCTTACCGATGACGATGCCACGGAGTCCGCCTTTTATTGATTCTACTTCTTCGACCGAGCCGGTTTCAAGACCGATTGATGTCAACGCATCACCGAGTTTTTCGGGCTGAAGATCGAAATCGACATATTGCTTAAGCCAATTGTATGAAATGTTCATTTGATGATTATAGCTATAGTTTATTTACATACTCTCCCTCCCTTTTTCACGGGTATCGGGAGCAGTATATGGCAATTGCGATGCAAATTTACTAAATATGGGGCAATCAGCAAAAAGAATTTTTTATTTTCCTGAATTTCTCAGTCGTTTTTTGAGTCGGTCAACGAATACATGATTTTTTATGCCCCATTTTGGAGCTATCAACATCGATGCCGGACTTTGAGATGTGAAACGTTCGATTGCGATATCTTTTCTGAGCCTGCTGATTATTTTGGCACACAAATCTATATAGTCATCAACCTCAAAAATCGTAAAGTTAGAGTCTCCGTTGCGGTAGCGTCGCGCCAACTCAGTGCCTTCAACCACCTGCATCTGATGAAACTTGACGGTTGATACCGGCAGTTCGTTGAGAAGGTCAATGGTTTCAAGCATCATCTCGCAGGTTTCGCCTGGCAATCCTAAAATAAGATGGACTCCGGTTTCAATATTTCTCTCAGCAGTCATTTTAACTGCATTAACCGTATCTTCCCATGAATGACCACGATTGATAAGCTGCAAAGTTGAGTTATGAGCCGATTCGGCGCCATATTCTACGATTATTCGACTATCATTGCCATTTAATTCAGCCAAACGGTCGAGTAGTGCCGCATCTATACAATCAGGACGCGTCCCGATAATCACCCCATCAACTTTATCAACCGCCAACGCTCTTCGATATAGCTCGACAAGCTCATCAATCGACCGCCCGTATGTATTGGTGTATGCCTGAAAATAAGCAAGATAGCGCATGTCGGGATATTTGAACCCAAAAAATTGCTTACCTTTTTCAAGTTGCTCCTCAACAGGCAACGTCGAGTCGGCAAACGATGGATTGAACGCCTCGTTGTTGCAGTAGATACATCCGCCACGCCCCTTTGATCCATCACGGTTAGGACACGTAAAACGAGCGTTGACAGTCAGTTTTTGCATCTTGCGCCCCGGAAAAAGGCGCGCCAGATATTCCGAGTAATCAAGGTAATAGGGATTCATCGGCTACATGCGTGATGCATTGTTTGACAGCCACGAGTCAAGCAGAACGATAGCAGCCATCGCCTCAACCACCGGAACCGCACGTGGAACAACACACGGGTCGTGGCGTCCGCGGGCTTTTAATACGGCAGGATTATTGTGTCGGTCAATCGTTTCGACTTCACGTAGTAACGTTGCCACGGGCTTAAATGCCACTTTAAAATATATAGGCATTCCGTTTGAGATTCCACCTTGAATTCCACCCGAATGATTGGTTGCAGTCTTAACCTCACCGTTTTCAACGACAAATCTATCTATCATTTCACTGCCGCGATGACGTGAACCTTCAAAGCCCATGCCATATTCAAAGCCCTTGGCGGCATTGATGCTCATCATAGCCGATGCAAGCGAGGCCTGGAGCTTACCAAAACAAGGGTCACCGAGTCCGACAGGAACGCCGCGTACAACACAGCCGACAACGCCACCAATTGTATCGCCGTCACGCTTCACGTCAAGAATAAGGTTTTTGATGCGTTCGGCAGTCGCGGGGTCGGGACAGCGGGTTTCGCTCAATTCGACTTTCGATAAATCAACTTGTTCGGGGTCGATATTGAGAGCGATATCACCAACCGAATCTGTATAAGCGGCAATTGAAATTCCTTTTGTAGCAAGGGCTTGCATCGCAAATGCGCCGGCAACAACTCTCGACACGGTTTCACGGGCCGAAGAACGTCCGCCTCCGCGATGATCACGCAAGCCATATTTTGATGTGTAAGTATAGTCGGCATGGGAGGGGCGATACAACTCTTTCATTTCGTCGTAGTCGCTTGAATGCTGGTCGGCATTACGGATGATGAAACCAATTGGCTGACCTGTTGTTACACCTTCGTAGAGACCTGACAGAATTTCGACACGGTCTTTTTCATCACGAGCCGTAACGATTGCTGATTGACCGGGACGACGGCGGTTAACCTGACGCTGAACCTCATCTAAATCAATCGCTATTCCGACAGGCATACCGTCAATTACGCCACCAAGAGCAGGTCCGTGAGACTCGCCAAAAGTTGTGACTCTGAATATCTTTCCAAATGTATTGCTCATTGCTGTTCCTCCTCTGTTAAATCAGTCGAAACGATAATGTCAGCGACCGTTGCACGGCAATAATTAATCAAGTCGGCGGGTGCAATCTCAAACTGCAAACCACGCTGTCCGGCACTGACATAAATTTTATCAAAATCATTTGCAGTGACATGGAAAAAAGTCGGGAACGATTTTTTCATTCCAACAGGCGAACATCCCCCTCTGATATAGCCGGTGAGTGGCAACAACTCTTTCATCGGTATCAAGTCAACCTTCTTGTCTCCGGCAACTTTGGACGCCTTTTTAAGGTCAACCTCAGCATCACCCGGCAATACGCAAACAAAATAGCCGACACGGTCACCGTGAAGAACGAGCGTCTTGAAAACCGTCTTTATATCCTCGCCGAGCTGTTCGGCAACATGGTCAGCTGCAAGATTGTTTTCATCAACCTCGTACGGTACTAGCGTGTATTTAATTTTCGCTTTATCGAGCAGTCGGGCTGCATTAGTTTTATTAATTCCGGTCATTGGGCAAACAAATTGATAGCACAAAGATAGACATTATTAAACGATTATCAACCATGTTACGCCCAAAAACATCCATTCTGTTCAAACAGACACAAAATAAAACGCCGGAACTACAGCAGTAATTCCGGCTTGACTAATATTTTAACCTTATATGAGCGACTGAAACATAAATCCTTATTCCCTGTATATCTTATGCTTTCTCTCTCTGCTCGGCCGGCGTCGCTTCCAACGCGCGATTTCTTCAACTCAAGGTCTTCAATGAGATTTCTCCACCGGCCGTTTCCGACTCAGTTTATCTCCCCTAAGCAGGGTTTGTTGTCACTATCGTGTCAAGGTTCTGTTCGTTATATCTTGTAAACGTATTGTAACATCATTGTGTTCATAAAAACAGCAATTTTTTTGAAAAAAATTTCTTATTTTTGGTTTTAGGAAGAAATACTACGATAAAGTCTCTTACCTATTCCACTATATTATAGCACCTTAAACAAATAAAGACTCAAAACTAATTTTTTAAAAAAATTCATCGTTTCTATGTTACAGATGTTACAAACCAACAAGACTTATTGTAACAAGTAAAGCTATCCGGGAGTGGCTCGACTCTAAAAGCTGCCTCTAAACCTTTGTTTTATAATATTTTATTATTATATTTGCAAAATAATTACTCAATTAATGTCTAATATCACAAACCAATCATTTCATGAAACAATATCTTATTACATTAATAGCTATAATTAGCATTTGTTTTTGTACCGCAGCGCAGCGAGTTGAAGTTTTTGGTGGGTATTCTTACGGCTCAGAGATCGGTAAGTTAGTAAATAGTAAACCTTCTTTACCCGATGAAATCGGATCGATGAATGTTGGAGATCAGGGAAACAAAGGTGCATTTACTATCGGAGTAAACGCACGAGTATTTAAAGGACTTTCAGCAGGAATCTCTTGGACAAGCATTAACAATACCGAACGTAGATTTAGCTATCCTCATCACAGTTCCTTCCCTAATAATTTTAAACAAGGCTCCTCATCGATATTATTCAGTTTCAAATATGATTGGTTTAAGTTTCTGAAACTAAACCTATATTCTCGTGCAGGTATTGGAGCTGTCTTTTATAATACACCGAAATTTCATTCAGAAAATTATCAATTTGATAATTTTATATGGTCAAATGGCGCACCCAAAGCATGCACTCGTTTAGCTTGGCAAGTCTCCTTTGTTGGCATCGAATATCGTCCAATCAAATGGGTTGGAGTCTTTGCCGAAGGTGGCCTCGGTCGCCAAGGCGCATTGTTGGCCGGCCTAAAAGTTTTTATCTAAGTAAATTATTTATCAATGAATATTATAAATCGTTACAGCCACTTTGTGGTGGCTGTAATTTTAATCATCTTTTCTATATCACGGCTCAATGCCGCTGAACCACAGGGATATATTACAGGGAAAGTTACCGATGCAAATGATGGGAGCCCGTTAGCCGGCGCATCTGTCATGATCGGTATCAAAGGGGTTGTGACCAATGCCGACGGCGTTTATTCGATGCCGTTGCCCGACAAGAAAACAGGGAGTGTCACTCTGAAATTTTCTTATGTAAGTTATCTCAAAAAAATTATTACCGTTACCCTACCGATAAACGGAAAGGTTGACGTTGCGCTTGTCCCCGACCAAAATATGCTCAGCGAGGCTGTTGTTCAGGGTACACGTCACGATTTCGGCGTAAGGAGTCCCCAGATGAGTGCCATAGAGCTATCGGGGGCTCAACTAAAGAATGTACCGATGGTGTTTGGCGAACCCGACCTGTTGAAAACAATTCAACGCCTGCCCGGTATACAGTCGGGTAAAGAGGGTAATTCCGGTATCATGGTGCGCGGTGGCCGATATGACCAGAACCAGCTGATGCTTGACGGCACAATGATGTATTCGACCGAACACATGAAGGGTTTTGTGACCGCAGTCAATCCTGACATGATTTCATCAATGGCATTTTATCGCGGTGCCTTCCCCGCGCTCTATGGGGGTCGATTGTCGAGTGTTATTGACATTGCTACAACCGAGGGCGATTTTGAGACTTATCACGGCGCAATATCGGCGGGACTGATGATTGGTCGGTTCAATGTGTCGGGTCCGATCGTCAAGGGCAAAACTTCGTTTGCATTGGCAGCCCGTGCGTCATATTTCGACATGATTTTTCAACCCGAAGCTGAAAAACATTATAAAAAGATAGGGATACAATCGCCCTACACCGGCATGGAGTTCTGGGATGTCAATTTCAAACTTGCTCACCGTTTTTCATCAAAAGATAAAATGACTCTTCTTTTTATCACCGACCGTGACAATCAAAAGACCGAATCAACCGAGAACTCTCCTGCCATAGTTGAATCTCCATATGAGGAGCATGGTAAAATTGTCGGTACAATAATTGACTCGCAACTTTCAGGCACAGAATCAATGTCGACAAAATGGTCAAATATGCTGGGAGCTTTAAACTGGTATCACAGGTTTGGTGAGCACCACCGACTTCATTCAACATTGGGATATAGCCAATATAACTATGAACG
Organism: Muribaculaceae bacterium; assembly: GCA_029061925.1. Lineage (GTDB taxonomy): Bacteria > Bacteroidota > Bacteroidia > Bacteroidales > Muribaculaceae > CAJUPY01. The sequence continues at coordinate 10,945 of JAIDRE010000126.1, forward strand.
AAAATTAAAAGGCCATCAAGAAAGAATACGAACCGTCAAAAGAGATGGAAAACCTGACAGTATTCCCTACTCGTCAAACGAGCTATCCACCCTGACCCAACATTCTAAAATCAACAGCCTAAATTTTAAAACCGATTATCAACTTCCGCTGGGGACAGCAAATATTTTTAACATCGGGATAGACGGTAGATATGTAAGTACCGACCCTCGCCGTCATATTAAATCGGAACGTGACCACTTCCAATACTGGACTTATTCAGAATCAGGAGCAATGCGACCTGAAGATCTTTATACACATACCCACACTTTAACCGACTCGATTGTTGGTAAAAGAAGTGAGATGTTTAACGGAAATATCTACATAGGCGATAATATGAAGTATGGACCTTTTGAGGCGATTATTGGAGCCCGATTAGCATCATATACGGTTAAAAATAAGACATATCTCTCTTTTGAACCACGTTTTTCAGCATCTATAATGCTTGGAAAGAATACCTCGTTTAAAGCATCTGTAAGCCGAATGTCTCAAGGTGAACGTATTTTAAGTTCAACAAGTTTGATTGCCCCATCTGATATCTGGGTCAATGTAAACGATTCAATACCGCCAATGAAGTCGATGACCTACTCAGTCTCTTTAAACCGTCAGCTTCCATGGGGATTAGAAGCATCGGTTGAGGGGTATTATAAAACTATAAACAACGTGATGGATTATCGTGACGGCACAGATTTTTCATCTGTAGCCACCGATTGGCAACAGATGATTACATTTGGCAACGGAAAATCATACGGAGTTGAATTTATGTTACAACGCATGGTTGGGAATACAACGGGATGGATTTCTTATACATGGTCAAAGGCAATCAGCAAGTTTGACCGACCCGGTGAAATGATAAACAGCGGAAAAGAGTTCTATTCCCCGTCTGACCGACGCAATAATCTTGCAATAAATGTTAATCACCGCGTTAATTTCAATCGTTTCCCCGGTAACCATCTTGATATATCCGGAGCCTTCACTTATGTGACGGGATTATATTATACAGTGCCTGATTATCTTTCATATACAGGTTTTTTGGAATTTGCCGATCATACATTTAAAAGCCTTTCTTTTTCTTCTTTTTATGATATTTATATGAACGATCAGTGGAGTGATAGTAATACAATTACATTACCGGCCGAAGCATTTGATGTTTTCTTGCGTGAAGAAGGATATTCAAAAAAGAACAACCTAAAGTTGCCTGACGAAATAAGGCTTGATATTACAGTCTCGATGACTGTAAAACATCTTATAGGGCAAAGTACCATTGCTGTCGGTGCTACAAATCTTTTGAATCGAAAGAATGTTTCAGACGCTTTTATCGGAAGTGATCAAAAAGGGAATGTCATAATTAAAGGCGTTTGTAATTTCCCTATTATGCCAACCATAAGTTACACCTACTCTTTTTAAAACGATGAAAAAAATTATATATTCTTTATTAGCATTGCCACTCGTTCTTCTATCGGCTTGTGAGGTCGAAATGGCAGCTCCACGAGCCGACTCTGACGACAGCTCAATTACTTTAACCGCACTTGCAGTTGCCGGTGAGAAACTGAGTGCCCGAGTCTCTCGTACTCAAGATCCAAATAAAGCTGTATTTGACAAATATGATGACCCATACCTGATGTGGCGTGTTCTGAAGTTTGATCAAAGGAACCAAAAGGCTGATATTAAACAACAGGAAAAATATTATGATGGAAATTTAATTACTGATGCCAAAGTAACGGCATTAATTAATAATCAGACTTTTAGTTTAGTGTATAATGACTCAACTCTAAATTATGAATGTGCTGATTATATCATTCAACCCGGTGATAATATCCATCTTACTGCCGTTAGCTCGATTGAACAAAATGACGGAACATATCGTGAATTTACAACCTATTCAGAGGTGACAATTCCTGATAAAGATTTTGATATTGAAATATTAAGTACAGAAAAAATCTACAGTAAATGCACCTCTAACGATGGTTTCAACGAAAGAAATGTTGATTCAGTAATGATTTTCAAGCTGAAACTAAAATCTTCATCCGGGCTTAACTTCTATCGATTAAAAGTCACGAGTGTTGAATATATAGCTGATTATGATAAATTTCTACATGACATTCAAGGCAATCGATATGAATATGACGAAACAAAAGTTGGTCTATCATTTATCAGTCCAATAGACGCTTTCACTTGTAACGATCCCCTATTATATGACTCAAAAATCGAAAAGAATTTCGGACCCTGGCAGGCATATCAAACTGATGTATTCACCGATAAAAGCTTTTTTGATAACGAATATATTCTTGATGTCAGTTCACGAATAGCGACCTCGCGAAGCGATGGCATGAATTATGGACGTTATTTTGAAATCGAATTGCAACCCATTACAAGAGAATTAATGGAATATCTCTCAACCGTTTACCATATTAGAGTAAAAGAGGACTCATATTTTAGCCAACCTATTACGATTCCATCAAATATTAAAGGAGGCGTAGGCATATTTGGAGCAATCGGTAAGTCAAAAAAGATTCGTTACTTCTTCCCCGGCGAAGAAAATCCGATTCTCGCGCTATAAATCTCAACACAATAAAATTTGTATGATATTTTGTTTTATAAAGTTCTATAACTATATTTGTTAAATAAATTTATAATTAAATTCTTCATACCCTAAACCAATCGTTTTATGAACACGAAAATTTTATCAATTTACTTTGCAATTTTAGCGGTCTTTTCATCATGTCAATCTGACTATTTTGAATTCCAAAGTGATAGAAATCAAATTGAATCAAGGACATTGTCACGCTCAAACAAATTTAAATTTCCTGATGGGTGGCAATATCTTGAAACAAACGAGGTTAGGTGGGCTGCCCTTCAAATACCGGACAGCTTACTCCCAATAATGTCAACAGAAGAACTCGTTGAAGCTTGTATGGAATACCCTCTTGCTCCCGACTGTTTTGCATACAATGATGTACAGCATGGCCTATCAGATGTTATCTCTCGATTTAATGGTTTTGCCGAACTCAAAAAAAGAGAAGATGCTTTTGATAAAGTCCTTGATTTTTATAGCCGTAAACTTGAGGAGATAATAACATTTGGTAATAATATTGGATATAGTTTTAGTTCTCTTGAATTTGCTTTTTATGAGCGATTCATTATTTCAGGTTATCTTGTACAGGTAGATGAGCTATCAAAATGCGAAAGATTAAGAGAACTATATTCAAAATCATGCGATCTTCATGACTCTTACGATAAATTACACGGTTCAATTTCTACACAAACAATTTCAGCAATGAGAGCTGCTTTGGGCGACAAAAAATTATCAAGAAATCACGGATACTTTGACCAACGGACGATTTATCTTACCACTTCTGGTGGTTTAAAAGTCGAAGCCTTTAAAATTGACTGTCAAGATCCTGATCGAGACATCGCAGAAGGTCGAAAATATATTAAAGATTACTTTCCAACCGCAATTATTCTTAATGAAGGAACCTGCACATATAATTGCCATGGATATGCATGGTGGATGTCTGAAGGAGGTGAAGAATGTTGGATAAACAATACTTTAGGAGATGAGTCTGAAAATCTTGCAAAATTTTTTCGTGATGGTATTTATTCAAGAACATCATCTCCATCTCCCGGCGACAAGGTCTACTACACGTATGGAGATCATTCTGCAATAGTTTATTCAGGGAATGTGTTTACTTCCAAATGGGGTCCCTACCCACTTGTTCGTCATAAAAGCACAGAGTGTCCATACAACAGCATAGAATTAATTTATTACAAAGAAAATCAATTTAAAACCGGTAAAGTCTATTGGGATATGAATCCCGATCCTACTCCTATAAATACTTATGAAGATTTTTCTATAAGTGATTATTATGATCCTTCAGTATATAGAACCGAGATATTTATTTCCGGAGGGAAAGAGCCGGATGAACCTTTAGAAGATGATTCCAAAGCATATATTATTTCTAAAACAAATAATACGGCACGAGTATTTTTTGCCGCCCGAGGAATATATTATGTTAATTTTAGTATCTATTTAAAAACCAATAATAGGCATATGGCTAAATATGTTTCAGATGAAGTATATGTTGCATATTAAAGATGAAAATTGTCAAATTATCTACATTCTTACCTAAATAAAACATTTTATATGAAAAAATATTTTATTACATTATTAGCTCTAATTGGCATTTGTTTTTATTCCTCAGCCCAGCGTATTGAGATATTTGGTGGTTACTCTTACGGCTCATTAGTTGCAAAATTACCTGGTATTACACCGCCTTTTAACGAAGCCATTAATGCTCCTATGGTTTCAGACTCTCACGGCAATAATAATGGTGCTCTTACACTTGGAGTAAATGTAAGAATCATTAAAAATCTATCTGTGGGTTTATCATGGACCGGTGTATCAAAAGATAAAATTAAAATGCACTACTATGGTAGTACCGTAATGGATTATGTTGCACAAAGCTCAAACGCTATAATGTTTAATGTAAAATATGACTGGCTTAAATTCTGGAAAATAAATCTCTATTCGAGAGCCGGTATTGGTGCTATCTTTTTTAGTAAGCCTTCTTTTAGTGAAAAACTATTGGAATGGGATTACAATCTTGAATGGCCCGACGGGAAACCAGAAGCCTGCAAACGTTTAGCTTGGCAAGTCTCTTTTGTTGGTGTAGAATATCGACCAATCAAATGGATTGGCATCTTTGCCGAAGGTGGACTTGGACGTCAAGGCGCGCTGCTGGCAGGCTTGAAAGTTTTTATCTAAGAAATATATGATAATTTGAAAGAAGCAGTGTCGTAATTAAGGTTTACGACGCTGCTTCTTTTTCTCGGTATGAGTTATTTTTACATTCCTATGGCTGCCATTAGGCGGGCAAAGGCTGTTGAGGTGGCGCAGAGGGTTTCGACGTGAAGTTTTTGGATTTCCTCGTAGTTCCCACGCACTTCAAGAAGCTCGACAAGGCTAACGTCTCCATGGGTGTAGGCATTGAGATAGCTGTTGTAGATCTTTTCCGACTCTACAAGAGTTTCGGCATCGAGCGATTGAAGTTGGCCAAGAGTCGTGCGATAGTTGCGGAGTGCCGATATAACATCACTCTCTATCTCTATACGAGCCTGAGCATATTGTTGCTCGGCTTGCTGCTGTCGGAATTTGGCAGCATTGACCGAACCCTTATTCAGATTTGAAAATTTAAGCGGAATTGTCACTCCTATAGTCATTCCCGAAAAGCGCGGAGCGGGAGCAAGCTCATTTTTAACCTCGGTATTATAGTTATAGCCGAGAGCGACTTCAAACTCCATGTTTCGTTCACGCCGGGTAACGGTGAGAGCTTTAGCCGCCACATCAACATTTTTCATTGCAGCACGCAAATCGGAACGACGCTTGAGTGCTTCATCAATGAGTGTTTCATCGTCAATTTCAGGCAACACCATCGGTAACGCATCAGATACCGGCTCAAATTCATCGGCAAGTCGCGGATTACCCATCAAAACTGCGAGATTGAGCATTGAGTCGTGGTAATCGGAAAGTGCCTGGCATGCTTCAGAACGAGCCAATCGAGCCTCGATGCGTGTTGACATAGCATCTACTTCACGAATTTCGCCGATTGTAAATCCCAATGAGTCGCCACGAGCAATCTGGTCCATACTTTCGCTGAAACTGAGGGCGAGTTTATAGAGCTGCAACGCCTTGTAGGCTTCAAAATAAGCCGACATTGCCTCAAAGCGCAGGTTACGACAATAGTCTTCAAAGAGAGCATAAGACAATTCAGCCTCAGATTTTGCCAGATCAACAGCTGCTCCACGTTTGCCCGGAGTGAACGTATAGCCAAGCTCAACCGCAATGCTCTGCCCCATTTGCATACGGTGGTCATCGTTGTTGGCATACTCGACTCCAAGGGTGGGGTCTTCAAAAATTTTGGATGCACGAACCTCAGCCTCGGCGATAGAGAGGTTGAGTTTTTCGGCGGCGAGGGAGATGTTGTTTTCCATCACAATTGACAGACAGCTGTCAACCGTGAGAGGAGCGGCAGAGCGGGCAGAAAAGGCTAAAACAAACGATACTAAAATAAATATATGGCGTTTCATTTCTTATCTTTTTTGAGGTAACGACGTTCAACTTCATAGTAAAGAACCGGAAGAACAAACAGAGTCACAATGGTGGCAAAAAGCAAACCATAGACAATAACGGTTGCCAGCGGACGCTGAACATCGCTGCCGATGTTGGTCGAAAGTGATGCCGGGAGAAGTCCGAGAACGGCTACCGATGCGGTCATCAAGATTGGGCGGAAACGGTGACGGGCACCCTCAATGATGTTGTGTTTGAGGTCGGCGCCATCGCTATTTTTACGCAGATTATTTATATGGCTCAGCATGATTACGCCATTTTGGATTGCAACACCGATGAGCGCAATAAAGCCGACAGCCGACGACACGTTGAGAGTCATGTCGCGCACATTCAATGCCAACATTCCACCAAACAGCGCAAGCGGAATTACCATGAGCAGAGTAACAGCCACGCGTATTTTTCCAAGGGCTATAACGAGCAATATAAACATAACCGCCAACGCGAGAGGTACCACAATAGCAAGTCGCGAGTAGGCACGTTCTTGATTTTCAAATTGTCCGCCCCACTCGAGTTTTATGCTGTCACGATCAAACTCGACATCCCGATCAATGGTTTTATTTGCTTGAGCAAGGAACGTCGAGAGGTCGGTGCCACGCAGGTTGACGCGAACCGTCAAGTGACGGCGATTCATTTCGCGGGTGATTGTCGAAGCGCCGGTCGTGAGTTTGATTTCAGCGACATGAGACAACGGAATCATGCTTCCGTCGGGAGCCGCCAAACGCAAACTTCCGATTTTTTCGGGAGTGTTTCGATATGATTCGTTATATCGGCAAATTACATCATAACTTTTACTGCCTATAAAAATTTGACTGACCGCTTTGCCTCCGATAGCAAGCTCAATGAGGTCGGTAACATCAGAAACATTCAGTCCATATCGGGCAATGCGGTCACGATCGACTATGATTTGCAACTGGGGCAACGGGGGTTCCTGATCGACAGCCACGTCGGCAGCCCCGGGGATAGATGCCAGAACTTTTTCAAGTCGTTCGGCAAGATGACGTGTCGAGTCAAGGTCTTCGCCATAGATTTTCAGACATAGGTCGCTGTGAGCGCCCGCAAGCTGGTCCATAACCATATCAATGATAGGTTGAGAGAATCCGACTGTTATACCCGGAATATTTTTCAATTCCTCGTCAAAAGCTTCAATGAGCTGTGCTTTATCGCGACCCGATTTCCATGTGTCGTATGGTTTTAGCCCAACGCCACACTCGATATGGCTTAATGAAAATGCTTCAGCACCTTCATCGTCACGTCCAACCTGAGTCATCACATAACTGACCTCATCAAACTTTGCCAAACGTTGGCGAATTTCATTTCCCATTTCGGTTGACCGCTCTATTGAGATACCCGGAGGAAGCTGCACCTGAATCCAAACCGACCCCTCGTCAAGCGGAGGTAAAAAGTCTTTGCCGACAGTATAGGTCAAAATACCAGCACCGACAACAATTATACCGAGAGGTAAAACAAGACGACGCGGACGGTCAATCAAGCTTGAGACAGCTGCCGTATATCGGTCGGTCAACTTTTCAAGCCATTTGTTTTGTCTGATTTTTTGAGGATGACGATAGGCAAGATAGGCAAGTCCGGGGATGAGCAAAAGCGCAACGGCAAGAGCTCCGGCAAGAGCATATCCAACAGTATATGCCATCGGCGTGAACATTTTTCGTTCAATATGTTCAAAGGCAAAAAGCGGCATATATGCCACAATGATAATCAAAGTTGAGAAAAATATAGGTTTAGCGACATCGGTGGTTCGCTTGATTATATTTCCTTCATCAAGCGTTGCATCGGGATCGCTTTCGCGCTTTTTCAAGATTGTTTCCATCATCACAATAGCACCATCGACAAGAATACCGAAGTCGATAGCACCGAGCGAAAGCAAGTTGGCAGGGATATCGGTGACTTTCATCAAGATGAATGCAATCAACAGCGAAAGTGGAACGGTTACCGCAACCAAAATTGCACCCTGCCAACTGCCAAGATAAATTACCAGGACAATTAATACGAGTGCCATTCCTTCAAGAAGAGTGCGACTGACCGTGTTAAGAGTAGTATCGACCAGATTTGTTCGATCCATGAAAGTCTCGATTTTTACGCCATCCGGTAGAATATTGTTATTGAGTTCATCAACGGCAGCTTTAACACCGACAAGCACCTCTGAGGGGTTTTCGCCGCGCAACATCTGAACAATACCTTCGACACAGTCGGCACGGTCAACACCGTTATTAGTGAAGCCAAATACGCCCTTACGTTCAAGGTTGCCATATTTCACCTGACCGATATCATTTAAAAAGACAGGGACACCGTTTTCGGTTTTGATAACAATTTTCCCAAGATCATTGAGGTCGTGGATCAAGCCGATACCGCGAATAACATAACTCAAGTCGCCATGAGTAAGCATCGAACCGCCAGCCGACGAGTTGTTTGCTTCAATTTTTTCACTTACTTCAGCCAACGAAAGCCCGTATTGCTCCATCTTGACCGGGTCAAGCTCGATTTGATATTGAGTCGTAATTCCACCGTAATTGCTTACGTCGGCAACTCCGGGCACCTGTTTTAAACGCGGGATAATCACCCATTTATGCAAGTCGGTGATTTCGCGTAAATCGTTTTTTCCGGTTATGACATATCGAAAAATCTCACCGGTAGGCGATGTCAAGGGATTGAGTTCAGGAACGGCATCATATGGAAGTTCGAGTTCAGATAATCGCGCCTGAATCAACTGACGAGCCCAATAATCGTCAACGCCATCTTCAAAAACAACGATAACGGTCGATAGTCCAAACGTGTTTTTACTGCGCATAACCTTCATCGAAGGAATACCGTTGACCGCTCGTTCGACAGGAATTGTGATTTGCTGTTCAATTTCTTCAGCGGCAAGTCCCGGCACCTGAGTCACAATCTGAACTGTTGTGTCGGCAATGTCGGGATATGCGTCAATCGAGAGAGCTCGCCAACAAAACCATCCGATAATCCCTAATAGTACAAAGACGGCAAACATCAGGCCTCGCCTGTGTATTGCCTGTGAAATGAGACGTTTCATCGGTCAACAATTACATTTCAGGGAAATAGAATGCACCTTTGGTGACGATCTTATCACCCGGGATAACCCCCGATTTTATTATTGTCGCATCATCGACCGATTCTCCGATTTCGACAAATGTGTTGACAAAACGATTGTTACCCAAGTCTTTGACTACGTATGTTTTGTCGTCGTGACGGCGTATAGCAGCCGTGTTGACAAGAATCGCCCCGGTCGGACTGTCGGTCATATTAACAACTCCAAACATATTTGGTTTGAGTTTGCCTGTTGCGTTGTCACATTCAACAATAAGCTCGACCGTGCGGGTCGCGGGGTCAAGCATTTCGTTGATATGATATATCGAGCCGGCAAAGAGTGTATCGGCCCACGAATCGATCGAAACTTCAACTTTGTCGATGTTGCGGAGCTTGCTGAAATCGCTCTCTTTGACGCTTGCCACAACCCAGACTTTGTTGAGATCGGCAATGATAACCGAAGGCTCGGCATCGTCTTTGACATATTGGCCGTTAACAAGATTATTGACAATCACGGTTCCCGTAATGGGCGATTTGACGGTCATCGGTTGCCCGGGCGACATTGTCGCAATATCTCCGCCAAAGACACGGAGCGACGCAGCGGCATTTTCGGCCGCACGTTTTTTAATATCAAAATCTGCTTGAGCTTCTTCATATTCGCGCGCCGAAATCATTCGTGAGTCATAAAGACGTTTTGCACGAGCTAAGGCGCGTTCAGCCTGATCTCGTTCAGTCGCAGCTTCGTATGCCGAACGACATATTTCAAGATATTCACCCGAACTGATTTGAAAAATCGGTTGTCCGGCAGCAATTTTTTGACCTGGATGTACAAACGATTTGACGATACGACCCGAAAAAGGTACGCCAACTTCGGCATACTGCGCCGGAATTGCTTTGACCTGTCCCGATGCCGAAAAGCGCGGGCTATATTCTGACTGAGAAATTGTTGTTGACTCGATTCGTTGCAAAACCGATGTTGTCGGATCGACGATGATTGTATCGCCTGAAATAGTAAAATCTGATTTTGCCGAATCGTTGTTTTTTGACGTGCATGACGCAAACATAGTCATACACACGGCAATAACTGCCGGTAGTGATATAATCGGTAGTTTCATTGACAATGATTTTAGCTGCCGGCAACGACAGCTAAATTAATAATGATGAATTTGAATTGGATGGAGAGAGTTTTGATTTTGTCAACAAAAAATTGCCGGAGGACCGCGGAGCAGGGAGGCAACACAGTCATTGATAATTATTTGACTACTTCTTTCGACAAGAAGTTCAGCCAAAAGTATTTCATCAAATTCAATCGGGTTGTCAAACTCTACGTCGTCACTGACAATGTCGTTAAGACAGGCTATGGCATTGAATTCATAGTCGGTGTGAGTGTGATTTGAGTTTGGGAGAAACGGGTGAGAGTGCGTTACGACTTTATCGCCTAACCCAATCAAGTGGGAATGAACAAACAATGTCGATCCACAATAATATGCAGCAAAAAGAAGGATGAGCAACATCGCCGGGACATTGCCTTTATATTTCTTTTGACCGCAATTATGTGATAAAAACACCATTATCGTAAAATCTTGGCACAAAGATACAACGATTTAATGATATTTCACGTCAAAACAGAGCAAAATTTGGAAACTATGATGATTTTACTTATCTTTGCAGACAATACATGCTCCAAACATTAACATTTTATGAAAAAAATATATTTAGCATTGACATTAGCGGCTGTGTTAACCGCATGTTCTGAGGAATTTAATCCCGATGTAGATTATAAAGGCGAGATTGAGGATAATTACCTTACTCAGCTCGAAAAAGGCGAGACAGCTGCCGTGTTCCGCTACAACAGCCTTGAAACACGTGTTTATTCTCGCACTGTCGTTGACAGCGTTGCCGGCAAATGGTCTGAAGTGACAGGAACCGTTGCTCCGATGACTCCTCCCGATCATTTCGATATCTATCAGGGGAAATCATGGATTCCCTACGTTCCGGCTCCTGATCGTAAAGATCAGATTTTGTTTGAACCCGAAATTAAAATTGCCTGGGAAGAATATATCAGCAAGACCGGCTTTGACACTACCGAATGTATTGTTTATCCGGTCATCTACAATGCTGAAGCTCAACAGATTGAAATCACCAAAGTGAAATATACAATCGAACGTGCCAACAACCATCGTTGGTTGCTTTCCATTAACAAAATGGAATCAAGCAACGAGGAAATTAAAAACCTATACACCTATTATCAGCCTGAAGATATGGGTGGTTGGAATACCGAAAAATGGGATGAGTATTTTGGCAAACATCAAGGGTTTGAAACTCCCCAGGATATCATTCTAAACCGCATTGACCTGATGAAGATTTTAAACAAGGACAATCCAATCTGGAAATACAACCCCAAAAATACGGATTTGCGCTACTTGAATCTTGACCTCATCAAAGAACTTATCTTACAAGGCAAGACTGAAGACGAGATAACCTCAAACGAGCGTATCGCACTCTTTGGTACAGTTGATTAATACAGTCTATTTTAACTATCAACATATTGGATGATGGCTGCGCCCAAAACCGCAGCCATTATTTTTAAAACGATAAACCTTGATGCTCCGATCTGCAAAATGTATCATATTACGAACGGTCAGATACAACGACAAAAGCTCGATTGTGACCGTTTATTCCCGTGAGCTGGGACGCATTTCGTTTGTGTCGCCTGCCGGAGCATCACGCGAAGCTGCCCGCCGACGTGCTTTGTTAATGCCATTGAGTGTTATTGACTGTGTGGTTGATGACCGACCAGGCAAAGAGCTACTGACGGTCAGAGATATCAGCCGAAGCGGCGGATTTGACTTTTCTGAAACGCCGATGAAAGGTGTAACCGCACTCTTTATAGCTGACTTCTTAAACTCGACGCTCAAAGAACACCAGCCCGACGAAGTGATGTTTGACTTCATTGTCAGCGCTGTCAACCGCCTTGGCGAAATCAGCGGTACAGCCCTCGCGAATTTCCATATCGCCTTTATGGTCAATCTCCAGCACTATCTCGGCATATTCCCCGATATCTCGACCTATCGCCCGGGACGTGTGTTTGACCTTATTGACGGTGTTTATCGAGCAACGGCACCTCTCCACGGGAAATATCTCGACCGCGAAGAATCATCCTTTTCCGTGCTGTTCTCAAGAATGACACTCCGCAACATGGGACTCTACCGACTCAATCGCGATCAACGAAACCGTGCGGTTGACATCATTCTCGAATTCTATTCTCATCATCTCGGCGACCTCCGCGATCTGCAATCGCTCGACGTTGTGAGAAGTTTATTCTGATAACCACATTAATTATATACAATATGAAAAAATGCCCTTATTGCTGCGAACTAATTCAAGACGATGCAATAAAATGCCGCTACTGTGGCAGTGACTTGACAGCTAAACAGTCTGAATCAACATATGAGTCAGAACCGCAACAAAACAATTTTGCACAGACCCCGCCCCCATTCACCGAACCTCAACGCGATTTGGGAGCTGAAATGCGTGAACGTGCATTTTTCGTCGATAACAATGCTTTTGCCGATGGTCCAGAAGGTAAAAGCCGTGGTGTAGCCGCACTACTCGCAATCTTTTTCGGTGGTCTCGGCATCCAATATTTCTACCTCAATAAAGCTCTCGGCGGTGTGTTGACAATTATTCTTACATTAATGACATGCGGCATCTGGTCAACCGTCATGTTCATACAAGGCATCGTAATGCTCTGCATGACCAACGTAGCGTTCCGCAACAAATATGTTATCTCCCAATCGACTATGCCCCTGTTCTAAAACAAGCACAAATAGAAATAAAAAAGCATCATGCCCGTCCGGTATGATGCTTTTCTTATAATAGATTTTATTTCAAGTTGTTGGGATTGTCGGGGTCAGTGTACCAACGCGAATACTGCAGGTAGTTGTGGGCAATTTTGACATTCATCTCGCGGGCCTTTTCAGGCTCGACCATCTTGATGAATTTGGCGGGTGCGCCTCCCCAGAGTTCATTGGGTCCGATAACCGTTTTTGAGAGGACAACCGAGCCGGCAGCGACCAAGGCACCTTCACCAACAACCGCATCGTCCATCACTACGGCTCCCATGCCGATGAGGGCATAGTCATGGATTTTTGAGCCGTGAATCGTAACGTTGTGACCTATTGAAACGTGGTCACCGATTTCGATTGTCGATTTTTGGTAAAGTGTATGAAGTACCGAGCCGTCCTGGATGTTGACGTGGTTTCCGATTTTGATTGAATTTACATCACCACGAAGCACAGCGTTAAACCACACACTGCAGTTGTCACCCATGACAACGTCGCCAACGATTGTGGCGTTCTCGGCAAGGAAGCAGTCTTTACCGATAACGGGGGTAAATCCTCTAACGGGAATAATAAGAGCCATTATGACAGAGTTTTATCGGGTTAATGGTTGAGTTTTCTTATTGAGCCATTCGAGGTCGGCACCCTTGAGATTGGGAGCAAGTTTTTCGCGTACCATCGTGTGATAGTCGTTAACCCATTTGATTTCGTCGTCGGTCATGATTGAGGTGTCAAACAACTTGAGATCAAACGGGAAGAGAGTCAGCGTTTCAAAGCGGTAGAAGTTACCAAACTCGGTGGTGAACGCCGGAACGGTCAACACGAGGTTTTCGCAACGGATGCCATGGATGTTTTCACGATAGAGACCCGGCTCATTTGAGGTAATCATTCCGGGCGTGAGAGGAGTGTTGACATGATTGAGACGGATGCTTTGTGGACCTTCGTGAACATTAAGGAAGTGTCCGACACCGTGACCTGTGCCGTGAAGATAGCTGAGTCCGTTTTTCCAGAGGAACTGGCGGGCAAGCACGTCGAGTTGGTCGCCGCGTGTACCTTCGGGGAAAATTGCAGTACCGAGTGCGATATGACCTTTCATAACGAGGGTAAAGTCACGACGCTGTTGGTCGGTTGTTTTACCCATTGAGATTGTACGGGTGATGTCGGTTGTTCCGTCAAGAT
>JAIDRE010000127.1 GCA_029061925.1 Muribaculaceae bacterium
TATCTTCACCCCGTCGCGTGAGCCGGGCAACAAAATTCTTGAAGTCAAGGGCTTAAGCGCATCAGTCGATGGCGAATTGTTGTTCAACGACGTAAACTTCCAGGTTGAAAAAGGTGACAAAATCGCATTCCTCAGCCATGATCCACGTGCGATGACTGCCCTCTTTGAAATCATCACCGGCAACCGTAAACCCGATGCCGGAACCTTTGAATGGGGTCAGACAATCACCACAGCATACCTCCCGCTTGACAACTCGGCATTTTTCAACACCGACCTCAACCTCGTTGACTGGCTCTGCCAATTCAGCAACGATTCGAGCGAAATTTACCTCAAGGGATTCCTTGGTAAAATGTTGTTCTCGGGCGAGGAAGTCCTCAAAAAAGCATCAGTGCTTTCGGGGGGTGAAAAAATGAGATGTATGATTGCGCGAATGATGATGACCGATGCTAATACGCTCATCCTCGACTCCCCCACCAACCACCTCGACCTCGAATCAATTCAGGCGTTCAACAACACCCTGCGCAACTTCAAGGGCAACATCCTCCTGGCATCTCACGACCACGAGTTTATTCAGACCGTCTGCAACCGCATTATCGAGTTGACTCCCAAAGGAATAATTGACAAGATGACCGAGTATGATGACTTCATCACCGATGAAAAAGTTATCGCCGCCCGTGAACGTCTCTATGCTAAATAATAATCGTAACACTCTTTAAACCAATAAACTATATGGTAAAACATATTGTCACATTCAAACTCACCGGCACTCCCGAAGAACGCCGTCAGGTGGCTGAACGTTTCCGCGATGCGCTCCTCGCATTGCCCGAACAGATCGAGCCACTGAAATCAATCGAAGTTGGTATAAACGAAAATCCCGCCGAAACCTGGGATGTTGTTCTGACTGCCGTCGTGCCCACTATGGCCGACGTTGCCGTTTATGCCAACCACCCCGCTCACGTTGCGGCTGCCGGACTTCTTGCAGGCCACAAAGAAAACCGAGCCTGTGTTGATTACGAATTTTAACCAATCAAAAACATATACCCATGAAAATTAACAGATTATTTACAATCGGAGCCCTATGCGTGCTTCCGTTGCTTCAT
>JAIDRE010000128.1 GCA_029061925.1 Muribaculaceae bacterium
AAGATTAATTTATTTTTTGCTTTGGATTGTTGCATGATATCTATAATCTCGGAATATTTTATACCTCCGTTAATGTTGGTCATATCGTATGGGCAAAATCCTCCGGGATAGCCATGTCCGCTAAAAAAGAATATAATTTTATCATTTTCTTTTGCTCTACTAAATTGGTCTCTTAAACTTTTTAGAATCTGAGGTTTAGTAGCATATTTACCTGTAATTATAATTACATTTTTGGTGCCTTTTTTATAAAATTCGGCAACAGCTTTAGCATCTGATTCAGTTTTGGTTAGATTTCTGACTTTAGGGCTCGCATAATTCCCTATACCAACACAAACCACATAGGTTTCACAATGTCCAATAATGGCGACAATGCCTAAAATAAGTGAAATAAAAATGCGGATCATTTTTCGACATATTTACATTTACAATATGGGCATGATTGGTAATTACGGATAAGTAATCGGTAATTTCGGGCAATTAGCGATCGTCCACAATCTGGGTTTGGACAAATCCACTTATCATCAAATTCATCTAGTCGGCGCTGCTTTACTTCTGCTGTTTCCACATTTTTCATACCTACAAAGCTATATATATTGCCTACTACTCCTATTCCGGTCAAAATATATCCAATCGGACCAAGAAAGAAAATCGTTGGCATTGCTCCCATTGTAAAGACACCTAATAAACCTCGAATAAGATTTATTTGTCGTTGAGAATTTGCAATTTGGATGTTTTTATTATTAAAAGATTCCCAAACTTCCTTTAAATGGGAAATATCAAAGGTTTTAGTTTCATTAAGAGATAACTTTGAAATTTGTGGTTGAGAATTTACTTGACCAATTAAATCACCCAACGGAGCTGAAAATGTAGGGCCTAATTGTAAAATACTATTTATATTAGCTGTTTTGCGAACAATGTCAACCCCATCAACTTTTGTGCCTAACGAACTTAAATTTTCAATGGTGAATGTTCCATCACCATTGTCAGTCACTTTGCAGTGTTTCCTACTAACTGTTGGATCAGTGATGGGAGTTTTTTGAGTTCCTTGACGACCTATTATTATTTCCATTTAAATTGAGGTGTATAGTTGTTTTAAATTTTTAAGAGCTTCTTTTGAAATAGATATTCCAAGGATCGATGGTGATATATAGTCGGTGAGTATTAATTTTTGAAGTGGAATATTTATTTGGAAAATATATTGCCTATTTACAATAAATCGTTTCCCAATACGGATAAATAATGGATTTTCACCTTTAAAACGTTCGGAAAGTAGTTCCTCTATATTTACAAGACTGGTTAATAAAGTTGCCTTTGCTCCATTGATAAAAACGACATGACAATAATTTGAGTCTGCTTCAAAGTAGGCGACTCGGTCAAGTTTAACCTTAATCATTTCATCTCTTGTATTGAAAAATAAGGTTGTTTCAGATGCTTTGAAATATTTCATAAATAGCCCTAAAGTGATATGTTGGTTCTAATATTGCAAAGTTAGGAAATTTTTTCAAAAGTAAGAAAATAAATATTTATTTTGAGAAAGCGCTAAAAACGACATCGCCCCGAGGTTTTTCCCGAGGCGATGTCGTTTATGTTATGAAAGAGGGGAGAGGTTATTCCAATTCTCCGATTGAGCGGAGGTATTCAACTTGGTTGATGCGGTATTGGGTTTGTGCTTCAATCAGGTTGGAGTAGGATGATTGCCATTGTGATTGAGCTTCGAGAAGGTCGGTGAGGGTGTTGAGCCCGACTTCGTATTGCTCTCTCATCATGCGCAGGTTTTCATTTGCTTCGTTCATAGCCTTGTCGGCTGAGGTGATGAGTTCTAAGCCGGTGATAATGTTGCTGTAGTTTTGACGAGCTTCGAGTTGCATCAGCTTGGTGTTGCGTTGCATCGAGAGTCGCGCATTTTCAACATTAAGTTTGGCGTGGCGTACTTTCTTGATGCCTTCGCCCCAGTGGAATAGGGGAATTTGTACTGACAAAAGTCCTGAAAAACCGTTGTCGTTGGTGGTTGAGGTGTAGGGGAATGGATTACCCATTTCATCTTGAGCCCAGCCTTTCATTTTGATGTTACCATAAGCCGACCATCCGAGTTGTAAACCGACAACAGGGAGGAAGTCAGCACGAGTCATTGTGACTTCGTGTTTCTTTATCTCTATGTTTTTGTCGAGCATAATTGCTTCGGGGCGATTTGAGACATCATCGCTTTTCAAAGGCAAAACGTTGTCAATCACAATAGATTCGGTAGGTTTAATCGCTGTTGTATCAGGAACTCCGATAACACGGCAAAGAGCCATACGGCAGATGTCGGCACCCGCTTGAGCTTGGTTGAGTCGATATAAAATTTCGCTACGGCGAGTGTTGACACGGAGCAATGACTGGCGGTTTGTCATACCAATTTCAACCGAGTTGTTGGTCATTTCATAAATCGAGTCCATCAATGCCAGATATGACTTTGTCATTTCTACTTTTTCAAGCACGCCGACATAGGTCCAATATGTTTTTTCGGCATCGGCAATCACGTCCATTCGGGTCGCGCGCAACTGTTCGCGATAGATATCCTGACCGACTGACGCCATTTTATTGGCAGCGACAATTTTACCTCCGGCATAAATCGGCTGTGTCAGATTGATGCCTGCCATATATGCGCCACGCATCTGCAATGTCATCATATCGCCGATTTTTGAATCGGGGGCGCTATAGATGGCTGTTGCATTACCGGCAAATTTAGGGAAATATTGAGTTCGGGCAACCGCACGGTCGAGGTTGGCACCTTCAAGATTGTTTTCGGCTATTTTCAAATTCTCGTCTGATTTCAGTGCCATTTCACGACACTCTTTGAGCGTGAGATCGAGAGCTGAGGCATTAGCCGAAACGAGGAGTGATAATATAATTAATGAAATATTTTTCATGAGCGTTTAACGTTGAAGAATACTGAATAAAGAGTCGGAAGGAGCAGGAGAGTGGCAAACGTACCAACAAGCAAACCTCCGATAATTGTAACGGCAAGAGAGCCATACATCGGGTCACCAACCAACGGAATCATACCTGCGATTGTTGTGAATGACGCAAGTATCACAGGCATTACACGTGACACTGTAGCACGAATGATTGCCGGATAAAGTTCGACTTTTTCCTCAGTGGTCAATCGGGCAATCTCGTCAACCAATACAATCGCATTTTTGATTGTCATACCCATCAATCCCATGACTCCAAGTATCGCGATAAACGTAAACGGCGTGTCAGAAATCAAAAGTGCCGGAATGATACCGCAAATTACAAACGGGAAACAGAGAAGGATAATGGCAAGTTTCTTCCAGCTATTAAAAAGCAGAAGCAGAATGATGATGATGATCGAGAGCATCATAGGCAAGAATCCAGCCAAGAGTTCGTTTGCCTCGTTTGATGTTTCGCCCTCGCCGGTAAATCTCATTTTGTATCCTTCGGGCAATGGAATAGCTTTGATTTCGGGGGCGATCATTTTAATGATTTTAGCGGGCGTGGCATCGGGATTTGTTATGTCGGGGTCAGCTTCTGCCTCGATAACTCGCTGACCATTCAGACGATGTATAATGCCTTCGCTCCATGACGGATTGATTGAGTTAACACATGACGACAACAGAGTTGTATTATACATCTTGTTGTTTAACTCGTCAGCTGTCATGCTTCCGTTCATAATTGACGAAATATCATTGCCTGAGATATTGATGTTCATCATCGACCAAACAGGTAGTGTTGATAAATCCTCAATTTTAGACCCGTCGGTGTTACGAATTTTCATATAGATGGGCAACATTTTGTCGCGATCATTAACGACCCCTATTGCATATCCATCGGTTGCCGCCTGCAGTGCATTACCAACATCCGAACGATTAACCCCGGCTGCGGTTGCAAGATTTGGCGAATAGTCAACCGAGATTGATCGGTTGCGTCCGAGCCAGTTGTTTTGAACAGATTCTTTGTCAATAAGTTTGCAATTTCTCATTATATCCTCAGCTTTGGACGCCAACAGCCTCAATGTATCGGCATCGGGACCCGAAAATTCGACCTCGACAGTATGGGTGCTTGAGACAGAAAGATTATATCGACGGGCGCGAATGTAGGCATCGGGAGCTATTGCGCGAAGTTTGGCAATGAGTTCGCTTGACAATCGTTTGACTGTTTTAAAGTTTTTGCAATTAACGATAAATTCGCCATAATCGTCACCCCCGCTCGGCATCGGGCGAACAAGGCAATAACGACCAGGAGCTCCGCCAAGACTTACGGCAACCGATTCAACGCCTTTGAAAGCCATAACGCTGTCAGAAAGTTGTAACATGCGATCACGAACGTTGTCGGCATTACTTTCGGCCGGGAAGGTACATTCAACCACAAATTGGTCATACTCAAAATCGGGGAAGAATATGTTGCGTAAGAAATTCATTGATACCCCGGATGCTATAAGAATCAGGAAAGCAACGCTAACCGACACCCATTTGTGGTCGATGAGGAATACAACAATGCGTTTGATTATTTGCTGTAACGGATTAAGTCTTAGTTCTTTAACTTCTTCTGATACATCGGTGTCGGGTCCAAGCCATTGATCAGAGCAAACGGGAACCTGAATTAATGCAAGAATCCAGCTTGCCATAAGGCTGACACATATAACAAGGAACAGGTCGCCGGCAAATTCACCAACCGTGCCGGGTGTGAAGTAAATTGGCATGAATGTGGCGGCAGCTATCAGGGTTGCGCCTAATAGCGGTAAAGCGGTTTTCCTACCTGTATTATAGAGATATACATCACGTTTCAATCCTCGTTTGCGGTCGTTTATAATACCGTCCATGATTACCACGGCATTGTCAACCAACATACCCATTGCAACGATGAATGCACCGAGCGAGATGCGTTGCAGAGTTGTTCCGGCGGCCGAAAGAAGCGGAAATGACAATGCTACGGTCAATATGAGGCCGAAACCGATAATTAACCCGGCTTTCCAGCCCATAGCGAGCAAGATAACGATAAATACGATACCTACCGATTCCAACAGGTTTATCATAAATGATGATATGGCTGTTGTCACGCGCTTGGGTTGGAAGAATATTTTCTCAACATTCATACCGGCTGGAAGATTGTCAACTGTTTTGGCAATACTCTTATCAACTTCTGCACCGACATCGGGAACAACGGCTGTTTTTTCAAGTGTAACCATGATGGTTAACGACTCGTCTTTTCCGATGAAAAATTTGCTGCTCCCGGGTTCAACCTCATGGCGTGACACGGTTGCTATGTCGCTGATGCGAACCTTTTTACCATCGGGCATTGACAAGAGAACATTTGAAATCTGTTCTTCAGTAACAGCTCCGTCGGTTATATCAACCGCAAGACGGTCGTTCCCGTTATCAACTTTACCGGCATTGATGACTGCGGTTGAAGACTGGAGCGCTTGCGCTACAAGCAGAGGCAGCATACCGTTGCGTCTGATTTGGTCGGGAGTAAATGTAATGTCGATGACCTCGCGCTGAACACCACCGATGTTAACACGTTTAACACCTTTGACCGTCAAAATGTCTTGGCGAAGTTTCTTGGCATATTTCTCGAGTTCGGCAGTGGTATATCCGTCACCTCTAAGCGCATAGAAAATACCGTAAACGTCCATCATATCGTCAATTACGATGGGAGTCATACAGCCTTGTGGAAGTGATCCTTGAATGTCATTCACTTTACGTCGGAGCAAGTCAAAATTTTGTTCCAACTCTTCAACCGGCACATCCAACTGATATTCAACGCCGATTACTGCCTGTCCGCGACGAACGTCACTCTTCAATTTTTTAATATTGGGGAGCGCGCGGAGCTGGTCTTCAAGCAGTGTTACAACATCACGCTCGATAATTTCGCTGTCGGCACCCGGATATATAACAACAACTGTTGATTGTTTCACAGCGATTGCCGGGTCTTCGAGTTTGGGCATCTTCAAGAAATACAAAACACCGGCAAACAAGATTATGATTATCGCCGACCAGAACAAGGTTCGGCGTGTCATAAAGAATTTAGTCAAACTTGTCATGGGGCAATTTATTTTTCAATCGAATTAATGTCTCCCACAACTTTGACTTTCTCTCCGTCGGAAAGATGATGAACACCAACAGCAACAATCGATTCGTTACCTTTCAAGCCGGTTACGGTACTGTTTTTACCGTGATGGCTACCCACTCTTTGAATTTCTTGAGCTGAGAGAGTTGAATCGTTAACAACCCATACATATTCTTTGCCATTTCGTTCAAAGATTGATCTTGAAGGAATTGTAAATGAGTTGTCGTTATCGGTTTTATTAAAATTGAGATTAACGGTTATATTCATTCCCGGAAGCAATTTGCCCTGCATTGATGCGGGAATTTTTAGTCTGAGTCGGAAAAGCGAATTGTTGTCGGCGTCAGGTACAAAATTAATTACGTCAAGAGGGAAATCGTTTTCACCAATAACGGGAGAGTTCCCGGTGCAGAATGCGAGATCGCCACGTTTGCCATAGATCGACGACGGAATTGCAACCGAAGTTTCCAATCCCGAGTTGTCAACAATTTTATATATAGGTGTACCTGCTCCGGTCATTTCGCCTTCTTCCATGTATCGTTCAACGATATAACCTGAAGTCGGGGCTTCAAGTCGGGCGTATTTGACTTGATTTCGGGTCAATTCTAAAGAGGCTCTAAGCTGTTCAAAACCGGCACGGGCTTTTTCATAGTCATTGGGAGCGATGTTATTACGCTGGAACATCTCGTCGAGACGTTTCATTTCAGAAGTCATCTGATTATATTGAGCTTCGAGTTGCTGAACTTGTAAACTATAGTCGGTATCATCAAGATAACCTATAATTTGTCCTTTTCTGACAACATCACCTTCTTTAACTGTGAGTCGCTTGATTTGACCACCGATCTTGAAGCCTAAATTTACACTTTTACCTTCTTCAACAGCCGATGTATAGACACGAGTTTCCATCAAACCGTTTGAAACAGGATTTGTTGTGTAAACATTGACCGGCTTATCATTTTGATTGTCAGTGGCTTTTGAACCACATCCCGTAAAGAAAAACAGGGGAACAGAAACAGTTATTAATGTGATAATTTTGTTCATCTTGTTAAGATCTAAAAAATTTTTTGCAAAAATACTACATAATGATTAATCGGTTATTATCCGTATTCGTAAAAATATGTTATAAAAATGATAAAAATGTAAATTTTTTAATAAATGTTTAGTAATTTTGTGGTCTAATTTAGACATGCGATTGAATGGAAACTGTCGGTAATAAATCTTATGTGCTTCTCAACATGCAGGATATGCTTCGTGTTGGCGGAAATATATCGTCTTACGAAGGCTTTATTCTGTTTGATAATTATAATGAAAGCATAGCACGTCAGGTTTCGAGTCTCCCGATAAGCAGTTTGCCTTTAAAGATGCAGACCTATACTCTTTTGGTTTGTCGGCAGGGTGAACTCAAATTCCGTTTGGACTATGACCAACCGGTGTGTATAAAAGGCGGAGATTTGTTTTTCTTTCAATATGGTCAGATTGTAGAATTTATTAGTTCGGCAAGTGATACGAGTGTATTCTTTATCACTGTATCAAAAGAAAACATGATGAATTTACTCCATAATGTTCCAAACGATTGTATGCCCAAATCTCAGACTCTCAGGCTCGACAACTCGTTGATGGATGAAATTCAACTCTATTATAATTTAATGAGGCGTTATATCGACTCGTCAGATTTATCGAAACAGAAAGATGTTTTGAGAGCCTATCTTTATATTATATTAATGAAAATAGGGAGTGAATATAACAAATATTTTTCGACAAGCGATATTATCGACACTTCCGGTATCCGTAAAATGGAAATATATCATCGATTTGTGACTCAGGTTAAAGAAAACTTCAAAGAGCATCGCGATGTTGAGTTTTATGCGTCATCACTTTGTTTGTCGACCGGTCATTTGTCTCGAATTATCAAAGCAATAAGCGGAAAAACTGTTGGTGGTTGGATTAGAGATTATGTTATTCTCGAAGCGAAAGTTATGCTACAGACTTCTGATTTTACAATTTCGCAGATAAGTGATTATCTCAACTTCCCAAACCCATCGTTCTTCTCAAAATATTTTCGCGAGACAACTGGAATTACGCCCGGTCACTATCGTAAATCATATAAGTCTTAAAATTCCACGTATGGCATTAGTTCTCATTGCAATAGCTGTTATTTTTACGTTAGCCGATTTATATATTGTTACCTTAGTGTTGAATAAAACACCCTGGTTGATAAAAGGATATGTGTTTTTCCCGGTAATGGTTTTATGGGCTCTTGTTCTTTGGATAGATTTCTCGGGCGATATACCTCAAATGCTTCTTAACAGTATCGTTTGGATTACCGTTTGTTTTGCAATTCCGACTATCATTTACACTATATTTTCGCTATTAGGAAAGTTTTTCGGCCTATTATGGACGCCTATAAGCTCTATTTTTTCATCGACCGGAATTGTCGTTGCCATAATTCTATTTTTAATTGGAGTTTATGGTTCGGTATTCGGGTGGCAAAGAATCGTTATTAAAACAACCAATGTCGAGCTTGCTAATCTACCCAAGAGTTTTGAAGGTTATCGCATTGTTCACATATCAGATTTTCACATAGGCGTTTATGCTGCGACTCCGGGAGCAGTCGAACGAATAATAAAGCGTGTAAATAAACTAAAACCCGACTTGATTGTCTTCACCGGTGACCTTATCAATTCATCGCCTGATGAACTGACAAAGTTTGACAACGTGCTTCGTCGTCTTAAAGCGCCCGATTGTGTTATCTCGGTTTTGGGTTACAGTGATTATTGTATATCTGATAAAAAGATTGGTGTTGATTCGTTAGTGAGTGATTTAGATCTGGTTATTAAAGCAGAAAAAGACATGGGTTGGATGTTGCTCCGCAACCAATCGGTAAAGATTGTTCAGGGCAAAGACAGCATTGCAATTATTGGCGTAGAAAGTACTGGCAATGAATATTTCCCAAATAAATCAGACCTTAAAAAAGCACTCAAAGGTATCCCGGTAGATCAATTTAAGATATTGTTATCACACGACCCATCACATTGGCGCCGAGAGGTTTTAGCAGACTCAGACATTCAATTGACGCTTTCAGGACACACCCACGCCATGCAGTTCAAAATCGGAGATTTTTCTCCTGCCGAGTGGATTTATCCTGAGTGGGGCGGACTCTACAAAGACGGCGACCAACAACTGTATGTCAGCACCGGAATCGGCAGTAATATAGCATTCCGCTTCGGCTCATATCCAACCATCGACCTCTTAGTTTTGCACAGTAAAAAGTATAAGTAGTTGTTATTCGTGGATTTCGCAGATTTCGGGATGCTCTTTTTTGATGCGGGACGGGAGTTTCTTGACGACTTCTGAATAGCTGTGGCGTATCAATGATTTAATCATGTCGTCGGAGAGTGATCCTGACAAACTCATTTGGTTCCAATATTTTTTATTCCAGTGCCATGCCGGTTCTATGCCTGGGTAACGGTCGCGAAGGTCTATGCAATAGTCGGGGGCGGCTTTCAGAGCAAAATAATTATCACCTGCAAAGCTGTAACAGGCAAATATTTTGTCGCATACTCTGAAAATAAGGACGTCGGGTCCAAAAGGCATATCTTCAGATGTCATGGGTAATGACAAACAATATTCTCTGACGGTTTCGATATTCATAGCTCATTTAGTTTCTTCATTATAAATACGATCAAAAAGATTACACAAGGCTGATTTATCGGCGATTATCTGTTGGAGTTCTTCAAGTCGTTTGGCATTGTCGCTTTCGGGAAACCAAATTTTCAGATAGCCGTGTGGTCCATATTTTTCGTTAAGATGTTGAACGGTGCGTTGAAAATGACCTTCACGATCAAGTTCGGGATAATTCTTGAGCCCGAATTGAATTGTGCGACGAACGATTGTTTCGGCGTCAATAAAACGGTCGGCTTCGGCAACAATCAATCCGTATTGGTTGCGTGGCTTGCCACTTTTTGAGGCTCGATGGTCTTCGACAGCTTCGCCCATAAGTTTGATTTGTCCGGCTGTGAATTTGCTTTTAATGAACTCATCGGCTTCAAGAATTTTTCGCGAGTTAATATGATGATTTTCACGACCATTAATCAGTCCAAGATCGTGAAATGCAGCTGTAATAAACACCATATTAATGTCAACTTCAGGCATATCTGATGCAATCTTCAAACTCTGCTCAATCACCATATTTACATGGTCGGCTTGATGAGCTTTATCAAAGGCGGCATATTGAGGGATTATGTTCTCATCAACATACTTTTTTAGCTTGATATCAATCGATGTCATCGGATAGGGGTAGTATATTATTGTTTGACAGGCATTTCAGCTTCCTCCCAAGCTAATATTCCACCCAAAAGATTGGTTACTTTATATCCTTTCTCTGTTAATTTTTCAGCCGCCGCAGCCGAGCGTTTTCCGCTTCGGCAATATACAGCGACAGGCTTTGATTTGTCAAGCTCTTTGACAGCATCGGTTATGAAATTGTCATCATACCAGTCGATATTTTTAGCTCCTGAAATATGACTTTCGTTAAATTCTTCGGGAGTGCGTACATCCAGTAGCTGAACATCATCATTTTTTATATAGGAGGCAAAATTGGCAACATTCATATTGTCAAATCCTTGATTTTGAGCATTTGAGCAGGCTGTCATTCCAAGCATGGCAAGTAGTATTAATA
>JAIDRE010000129.1 GCA_029061925.1 Muribaculaceae bacterium
CCATGTAGACTGGCACAAAGAGCATGACGAAAAGAAACACGCTGAAACTCAGCATATAGAAACAAACGAAATAAATTAAATAAGTATAAACATTTAAAATATTATCATTATGTTCTCAATGATTTTAGTAGCAGTTGAAGCTCTTCTCGGATTAGGCGCAAGCATCGGCGCTGGTATCGCAGCTATCGCCGCCGGTATCGGTATCGGTAAAATTGGTTCTTCAGCTATGGAAGCTATCGCACGTCAACCCGAAGCAGCCGGTGATATCCGTTCAAACATGATCGTTATCGCAGCTCTTGTTGAGGGTGTTGCTCTCTTCGCTGTAATCGTGTGCCTTCTCGCTCTCTTCGTTTAATTAACAAGTTTAAAAGTATCCTATGGAACTTTTCACCCCGAGTTTTGGTCTCGTCTTTTGGATGTTCGTATCATTCGCTCTGCTCTTCCTCATATTGTGGAAGTTTGCATGGCCTGTGATTATGAAAACCGTTGACGAGCGTGCCGAGTTAATCGACAAGGGGGTGGAGTATGCTCAACAAGCGCAATTGCAGCTTGAAAACGCTCAAAAATCGGGCGAAGAAATCATTGCTGCAGCAAGGCGTAAGGAGGCCGACATCATCCGTGAAGCCGACTCTCTGAAAGCTCAGATTGTTGAAGAAGCGCGAGCAGATGCCAAAGAAGTTGCCCGCAAGGAAGCCGAAGCCGCTAAAATTTCGATTGAGCAGTCTCGTAAAGAAGCCGAAAACTCTCTGCGTCAGCAGGTAGGCGAATTTGCACTCGACATCGCTCAACAGGTTGTTAGACGTCAGCTCGACGATCCTAAGGCTCAGCAAGCTCTTGTTAACTCCCTTCTCGATCAAGTAGAGAAACAAAACTAAACCGATAAAGAATGAACGAAGGCCTGATACCACGTCGATATGCCAAAGCTCTCTATAAAGTCGCCCTTGAAAAGTCGACTTCAGCCGATATGTATAACTGCATGTCGACTTTAGTTGCGTCTTTTTCCGGTAACAGCGAGCTTGAACCGACCATTGCCAATCCGTTTATTAAAGATGAGCAAAAAATCAATCTTCTGAACATTGCAGCCGGCAATGATGATAAATCGCGCGGTGACTTGTTCAACGATTTTCTCAAGTTGCTTGTTAAGAACAAACGTGTTGACCTGATTCGTGCAATCGCACTGGCTTATCTCGATATCTATCGCAAGGCCAACAATATCTTTATGGTCGATGTCACCTCGGCTTCGCCCTTAAACGCTGAAGAACTTGAGCGTATTAATAAGGCAGTCGCAACCCAGTTGCCCGCCGGAGCCGATATCCGACTCAACACTAAGATAGACCCCGAACTCATCGGAGGTTTTGTAATCAATCTTGACAACAAGCGCCTTGATGCTTCTGTCAAAAATGAACTTAAACAATTGCGTTTGAAACTTTTTACCAACTAAATCTGAAAGATGATTAACCCAAGCGAGATATCTGAAATATTAAAATCACAACTTGAGAACGTTAATGCCAACGTTTCTTTTGAGGAAACCGGTTCGGTTCTTGAAGTTGGTGACGGTGTCGCCCATGTATATGGACTTGACAATGTTTGTTCTAACGAACTTGTTGAGTTTGAAAACGGTGTCAAAGGTGTTGCTCTCAATCTTGAGGAAAGCAACGTCGGTGTCATCTTGTTGAACGACGTAAATAAAGTTACTGAAAACATGTCGGTTAAACGTACCGGCAAAATTGCTTCTATTCCTGTCGGAATGGGACTTTTCGGTCGTGTAATCAACGTTCTTGGCGAGCCTATCGACGGTCGTGGTCCAATTGAAGGCGAATTGATCGACCTTCCACTCGAACGTAAGGCTCCCGGTGTAATTTTCCGTCAGCCGGTTAAACAGCCGCTTCAAACAGGTATCAAGGCTGTCGATTCAATGGTGCCCATTGGTCGCGGACAGCGAGAGCTGATCATCGGTGACCGTCAGATTGGTAAAACTGCTATTGCTATTGATACAATCATAAATCAGCGCAAAAACTTTGAAGAAGGCAAGCCCGTATATTGCATCTATGTTGCAATCGGTCAAAAGGCATCTTCAGTTGCTGCCATCGTTGACACCCTCCGTCAGCACGGCGCGCTCGATTATACAGTCGTTGTTGCCGCTACCGCTTCTGACTCGGCAGCAATGCGCTACTACTCACCATTTGCCGGTGTTGCAATCGGTGAATTTATCCGCGATACCGGCGGTGACGCGCTCATCGTTTATGATGACCTCTCAAAACAGGCTGTCGCATATCGTGAAATTTCGCTTATCTTGAAACGTCCCTCGGGTCGTGAGGCATATCCCGGTGATATTTTCTACCTCCACTCTCGTTTGCTCGAACGTGCGGCAAAAATCATCGACAACCAGAAGGTTGCATCAATGATGAATGACCTTCCTGATGCACTCAAACCGATTGTCAAGGGTGGTGGTTCGCTCACCGCACTCCCGATTATCGAAACCCAGGCAGGCGACGTATCAGCATACATCCCGACCAACGTAATTTCAATTACCGACGGTCAGATTTATCTTGAGTCATCCCTCTTCAACCGTGGTATCCGTCCCGCAATCAATGTAGGTATCTCAGTATCGCGTGTTGGTGGTAACGCACAGATTAAACCGATGAAAAAGGTTGCCGGTACATTGAAGATTGACCAGGCTCAGTTCCGTGAACTCGAATCATTCACCAAATTTGGTGGCGACATCGATGCGGTAACTGCTCGTGTCATTGACCGTGGACGCAAAAACGAACGTCTTCTTATCCAACCTCAATATCATCCCGTTCCCGTTGCCGATCAGGTTGCTGTCATCTATTGCGGTGTGAACGGACTTCTCGAAAACGTGCCCCTCGATAGGGTGGCTGAATTTGAAAAGTCATTCCTTCAAGTGCTCCATGCCAAACATCAGGCTGATGTTCTTGATGTAATTGCATCGGGTCAGTTGACCGACGACGTGACAAAAATCATTACTGAGGTCGCTAACGAAGTTTCGGGACGTTTTAATTAAAACTGAATAATATAATCATTATATAAATTAACTTTCTGCAATGGCAACCCTTCGAGAACTAAAAGGACGAATTGGTTCGGTCGCTTCTTCTGAGAAGATTACCGGCGCCATGAAGATGATTTCATCTGCAAAGATGCACAAGGCTGAGGCGGCTCTCAAAAAGCAGCTTCCGTTCCGCTCGCAGATTGAAGTTATCATAGGGAATCTGCTTTCAGCCGATGCCCCAGTTTCGTCACCCCTTCTTGAAGAACATCATGTCGAGAATCTCGGTGTAGTAGTATGGGGTTCGGATGACGGTCTTTGCGGAGCGTTCAATGTTAATCTCTTCAAGATTTTGCTCGGCAATATCGTTCAATATCGTGCCAAATACGGTGACAATGTCAAAATTACAGTTATCCCTGTTGGTGCCAAGATGTTGAAAGCTGTTCAAAAACTTGATGATAACAATATTACAGTTCAACCGATTGAAGGCATCGACTCTAAGTCAGAGGGTGAGGTGGTGAAGAAATTTACCGAAAATCTCCGCGACTCGTTTACCGGTGGGAAGCTCGACCGAATTGACATATTATATATGAATTTCAAGAGCATCAGCCGACAAGTGCCTGTAACTGAACAGTTATTGCCTATCTCTGCCGATAAATTTAACGGACTCGGTCAGTCTGCTGCGACATCAAGCCGACCCTATATTTTCGAGCCTGATGCGGCATCAATCTTCCGTGCTGTACTTCCTCTTTATCTGTTATCACTGATGCAGGAAGTCTTTACCGAGAACCGTGCCGCCGAACAAGCTGCGCGTGTAATGGCAATGCAAAGTGCTAATGATAACGCCAAGAAACTTCTTGAACAACTCCAAATCGAATATAATAAACTCCGTCAAAATAGCATCACGACCGAGCTTCTTGATATATTGGGCGGGCAAGTTAAATAGAATAATATAAACCAATTAATTAGCATATTCATTATCTATGGGTAGTGTAAAAGATTATTTTTCATCATTAGGCACCGGTATAGCAAGCCTTGTTAAAGGTCTGACCGTTACCGGTAAAGAATTTGTAACGCCGAAGATTACCGAAAAATATCCCGAAAATCGCGAGACTCACCATGTCGCACAGCGTTTTCGTGCTTGTCTTGAACTGATTTATGACAAGGAAGGACGTCACAAATGTATCGCTTGTGGAACATGTGAGCGTAATTGTCCTAATGGTACAATTACTGTCGAAACCAAAATGGTTGAGACTCCCGACGGCAAGAAAAAGAAAAAACTTGACCGTTACATCTATGACCTCGGTAGCTGTACATTCTGCCAGCTCTGTGTCACCTCTTGTCCAACTAACGCTCTTGATTTCTCAAACGATTTTGAGCAGGCTGTTTTCACTCGTGCTAAACTCGTTAAACAGCTCAACTATCTTCCCGAGGTTCCCGATCCCGAACCAACTCCCGAAGAATTAGCCGCTGCCGAAGCTGCTAAAAAAGCTCGAATCGAAGCTGCAATGAAAGCTGCTGCCGAGAAAAAAGCTGCTGCTGCCGCTGCCGCTCAAAGCGAAGAAGCTCCCGCTGCTGAAAAAACTGCTGAGGGAGAAGCAAAACCTGAATAATAAAATCAATCTACAATATGGAATCAGTAGGAAGTATAATCATGTATGTGATAATCGCGCTTGCGATTGTCATCTTCTCGATTCTCGCCGTTACAACGCGAAAAATTCTTCGCGCTGCAACTTACCTGCTCTTTACCCTGTTTGCTACAGCCGCCATCTATTTCCAACTCGACTATGAGTTCCTTGGTGCTGTCCAAATTGCGGTTTATGCCGGTGGTATTGTCGTGTTGTTTGTCTTCTCAATTCTTTTGACAAGTCATCCCGGCGACAATAGCGAGAAACTCGCCTCTAAATCAAAAAAGATGGGATTAGTCGGTGCCGCCGTTATGTTTATTGCGGCTGCATGGTCGCTCTTCTCTCGTTGCGAAATGTTGATGACTTCTCGTCCCGAGATGTCAAATCCCGACATGCAACACGTTGGAGAAGCTCTCATGGGCACTGCCCACTATCAATACCTTCTTCCCTTTGAGGCAGTCAGTGTGTTGTTACTTGCATGTATAATCGGTGGTGTTGTAATCGCCCGTAAACGTTAATGAGATATGGAATTGACAATGCTTTATTACCTTATCCCGTCGCTGTTTATGTTTTGCTGTGGCGTTTATGGATTCGTTACACGTAAAAACATGATTGCAATTCTGATTTCTTTGGAATTGATGTTGAATGCCGTTGATATCAACTTTGTGGTATTCAACCGCTATCTTTTCCCCGGAAACATGGAGGGTATGTTCTTCACGCTGTTTGCAATCGCTATCGCCGCAGCTGAAACAGCTCTTGCAATCGCTATTATCATCAATATTTTCCGTGTCGCTTCTGACATTGATGTCCGTGAAATCAATAAAATGAAATTTTAAGACCTATGGACGTTACTTTACCTATAATTATTCTGGCTTTACCGCTGTTTATGTTCCTTTTCCTGGGACTGCTCGGTAAATATATGAGCCATAGGCTTGCCGGTATTCTTGGAACCGCCGGTATGGGTATCACTCTTATCTGTGCCTATACTGTTGCGTTTACCTATTTCTTCTCGGGTAATCCCGACTTTATTAACGCTGAAGGTGAACGTCTCCAGCAGATTGTATTTAATGTAACATGGTTGCAGTTTACCCCGTCGCTCGTTTTGCGTCTCGGTTTCTTGATTGACCCGATTTCAGCCATGATGCTTGTGGTTATCACAACAATCTCTTTCATGGTTCACCTCTACAGCAACGGTTATATGCGCGACCATCACGGTGTATGGGAGAAAGGTTTCCAGCGTTTCTACGCTTTCCTTTCACTCTTCTCATTCTCGATGCTCGGTCTCGTTGTTGCAACTAACATTTTCCAGATGTATATCTTCTGGGAGCTCGTTGGTGCTTCATCTTACCTGCTCATCGGTTTCTACTACACAAAACCGTCGGCAGTATCAGCATCAAAAAAAGCATTCATCGTTACCCGTTTTGCCGATCTCGGCTTCCTCATCGGTATCTTGATTCTTTCATTCTATGCCGGGACATTTGATTTCACTCACTTGACTTCGGTAGCAGTTGAAGGCTTGAATCATGTTTATCAGGTGAGCGAAGGAACCGCACAAAACATCTTGTCGATTTTTGCCAACAATCCTGCATCTACTTTCATGGGTGCTTCGGTGTTGACTTGGGCTTTGGTTCTCATCTTTATGGGCGGTATGGGTAAATCAGCAATGATGCCACTTCACATCTGGCTCCCCGATGCAATGGAAGGTCCGACCCCTGTATCAGCACTTATCCACGCTGCTACAATGGTTGTTGCCGGTGTATATCTCGTGGCTCGTTTGTTCCCTCTCTATTTGATGGAGACTGCTGCGCTCGACATCATCGTTGTTGTTGGTGCGTTAACTGCATTCTATGCTGCAATGGTAGCTTGCGTTCAGGTTGACATCAAGCGTGTGCTTGCATTCTCGACAATATCTCAGATCGCGTTTATGATGGTATCTCTCGGCGTTGCACGTCCTGAGTTCCACCATGGTCTCGGCTATATGGCTTCAATGTTCCACCTGTTCACTCACGCAATGTTCAAAGCGTTGCTCTTCCTCTGTGCAGGTGCGCTCATCCACGCTATCGGTTCAAACGACTATACTGCAATGCATGGTCTTCGCAAGTATATGCCAATAACCCACGTTACATTCTTGATTGGCTGTCTTGCAATTGCCGGTATCATACCGTTTGCAGGTTTCTTCTCTAAAGATGAAATCCTGACAGCTTGCTTCGGTCACTCAATCTTCTGGTATATCTGGATGTCATGTGTCGCCGGTCTTACCGCTTTCTATATGTTCCGTCTCTACTTCCTCATCTTCTGGTGGAAAGAACATAAAGTACATGATCCTCATCATGCACCTCACGACCAGCCTTGGACAATGACACTTCCGCTCGTTATCCTTGCAGTTGTATCTTGTTTTGCCGGCTTCGTTCCTTTCGGTAATCTCGTTACTTGGAACGGTCACCCGATGTTTGAGTCGGTCAGCTTCCTCACCAACCTTGAAAACCTCGACTGGTCGGTTGCCGCAATCAGCCTTACTGTTGCTGTCGTTGCAATCCTCATCGCGATGAAGATGTACAAAACAGAAAACGAACTCCCCGCAAAGATGCGCAATGCTCTCCCTGCTCTCTGGGACTGGTGCTACCATCGTTTCTACTGGGACGAACTTTATATGTTCATCACTCACCGCATAATCTTTGGACTCGTCTGCAAACCAATCGCTTGGTTTGACCGCCATATCATCGACGGCACAATGGACAGCTTTGCTACCCTTACAAACAAAGCTTCATGGTCAATCCGCGGTCTTCAGTCGGGCAACGTCCAAACTTATGTATGGATTTACCTTATCGGTGTAATCCTTCTTGGATCAATCACAGCAATCTGCTTGATTTAATGTCAACAATTAAAGCCAATCATTAAAACAGTAAGCTATGTTCGACAATATTCTAATATATTTCGTGGTTATCCCGGTGTTAATGCTCGCCGGTGTAGCTCTTTGTAAAAATGTCAAGCAGATTCGTGCCGTTGCTGTTGTAGGCTCGTTAGCTCTTACAGCTCTCTCGGTTTACCTGCTTCTTGATTACTTGCATCTCCGTCATGTCGGTGCAACCGCTCAGATGCTTTATACAGGCTCTTGGGCGTGGTTCACTCCGCTAAATATCAACCTTTCGGTTGGCGTTGACGGAATCTCGATTGCAATGATTCTATTGTCATCAATCATCCTTCTCACCGGTTCATTTGCTTCTTGGACAATCGCTCAACCAAAAGAATTTTTCCTTTGGCTCATCCTTTTGTCAACCGGTGTGTTTGGATTCTTCATCTCGATTGACCTTTTCACAATGTTCATGTTCTATGAGGTCGCTCTCATCCCGATGTACCTTTTGATCGGAGTCTGGGGCTCAGGAAACAAGAACTATTCAGCAATGAAACTGACCCTCATGCTCATGGGTGGTTCAGCATTCCTGATGCTCGGTTTGATTGGTATCTACTACCATTCAGCTCCCGAAGGTCAGCCTTTGACATGGAACCTCCTTGAAATCGCCCGCAACGGTGCAATCTCAGAAAACTGGCAGTTGTTCCTCTTCCCGATGACTTTTGTCGGATTTGGTGTGCTCGGTGCCATGTTCCCCTTCCATACTTGGAGCCCTGACGGTCACGCTTCAGCGCCGACTGCCGTGTCAATGCTCCACGCCGGTGTCTTGATGAAACTTGGAGGCTATGGATGTTTCCGCGTGGCAATCTATCTGATGCCTTATGCAGCAAACGAACTCGCTTGGATATTCCTTATTCTCACCGGTATCTCGGTTGTTTACGGTGCATTCTCGGCATGTGTTCAGACTGACCTTAAATATATCAACGCATATTCGTCAGTTAGCCACTGCGGTCTTGTACTCTTTGCAATCTTGATGCTTAATACAACCGCAATGTCGGGTGCAATCATGCAGATGCTCTCTCACGGTTTGATGACCGCACTCTTCTTTGCTCTCATCGGTATGATTTACGGACGTACCCACACTCGTGACATCCGTCAAATGGGTGGTCTCATGCAAATTATGCCTTACCTCGCAGTATGCTACGTAATTGCCGGTATGGCATCGCTCGGTCTTCCCGGTCTGTCGGGTTTCGTAGCCGAGATGACAATCTTTGTAGGCTCGTTCCAGCAGGGTATGACAGATTATCTCGCAGGTGCAGGTTCACTCCGTTTGGTGTTCACTATCATCGCTTGCTGCTCGATTGTGATTACAGCGGTTTATATTCTCCGTGTTGTCGGTAAACTGCTTCTTGGTCCGGTTTATGATGACCATCATCGTGAACTCACCGACGCAACATGGTGGGAACGTCTTTCAACTGCAACTTTGATTATCTGTGTTGCAGCAATCGGTTGCTTCCCCAACTTCTTTATCAACTTGATTAAATTCACTTTCTCACCCGAAATTTTCTCGGTGCTTAACTTTACCCAACATTCGGGTATCGCATCAGTTTTGGGAATGAACTAACGAAAACGACAAATAATGGACTATTCTCAGTTTTTAGCAATGAAGCAGGAGATCGGACTCCTTATTGTCTTTCTCCTGGTCTTTCTCTATGACACATTCATGCCCAAGAAGGCATTGAATGCTACCGCCGGGTTTACTTGTGTGGTATTTGCAATCTACACTCTCGTGTCGTTCTGCTGTCTTTCAGCTTGTGAAACGGTAAGTGCCTTTTCGGGAATGTACACAACCGGTCCCGTGATGTCAACAATCAAGAACATCCTCAATGTTGGAGTGCTCATCGTGCTTATCCAAGCTACCCAATGGGCAAACTCTGAGTTCCAGATCATGCGCCGCGGTGAGTTCTACGAGCTTTTGCTCCTGACTCTTTTCGGAATGTATCTGATGATTTCGGCACGCCACTTCCTCTTGTTTGTTATCGGTCTCGAATCAGCCTCTCT
Source organism: Muribaculaceae bacterium (assembly GCA_029061925.1). GTDB lineage: Bacteria > Bacteroidota > Bacteroidia > Bacteroidales > Muribaculaceae > CAJUPY01. The sequence continues at coordinate 9,548 of JAIDRE010000129.1, forward strand.
TCCTTTGGCTGCGATGGTCGCCTTTGACAAACAACACTACGAAAGCCACGAAGCCGCTATCAAGTACATACTCACTGCAGTATTCTCATCGGCAGTATTTATGATGGGATTGTCATTTGTGTATGGCTTGACCGGCTCGCTCTACTTCACCGATATATATGCAGGCATCGGTGCCGAACATTCAGTTATGCTGATTATGGCACTCGCGTTCGTAATCTCGGGTATCGGTTTCAAGCTTTCGCTTGTTCCATTCCATCTTTGGACTGCTGACGTATATCAAGGCGCACCGACTTCGGTTACTTCATATCTTTCAGTAATCTCAAAAGGTGCGGCAGCGTTTGCATTCCTCGTAATCCTCGTTCAGGCTTTCGGACTTGCATACAGTCAGGTTTGGGAATGGATGCTTTACGCTCTCATCATCCTCACAATTACTGTCGGTAACCTCTTTGCAATTCGCCAGCGCAACATGAAACGCTTCCTCGCGTTCTCATCTGTGTCTCAAGCCGGATATATAATGCTCGGTGTAATTGCCTTCAACACTACAGGTCTTGCATCAATGATGTATTATATTCTTGTTTATATCTTCTCTAACCTTGCAGCCTTCGGTGTTATCGGAGCAATCGAAAATGCAACCGGCAAAGTAAATATGGATGACTACAACGGTTTGTATAAGACAAATCCCAAGTTGTCATTTGCAATGATGCTTGCGATGTTCTCATTGGCAGGTATTCCTCCCTTTGCAGGTTTCTTCTCTAAATTCTTCATTTTCACCGGTGCAATCCAGCAGGGTTCAACCGCTATCTATGTGCTTGTGCTCATCGCCCTTATCAACACAATTATCTCTCTCTACTACTATCTTCTTGTTGTTAAGGCAATGTTCATCAACACTGAAAACGAATGTGTCATCCCGACTTTCCGCTCATCTTGCAGCGAACGTCTCGGTCTCTGGATTACAGTTGCAGGAATCTTACTCCTCGGTATCGTAAGCTTCTTCTACAACTCAATTCTTTCGATGACTTCGAGCGGTGGTATCATGATTGATCTTTAATCAAGATTAAGCCATAAAATAAAAAATCCGGACTCTTAATGAGCCCGGGATTTTTATTTAAAACTCATTTAATTTATATTTTTAATTGTCAACTTAAACGGTATAATTAATAAATAGAATTAAGCTTACCATAAAAAGATAGGTAAGCTTAATTC
>JAIDRE010000013.1 GCA_029061925.1 Muribaculaceae bacterium
TGATTTTTATCAAATGCTATTATTTGTTTTGTTCCTAAAGTCCCAAGATTCTTCTGTTTTAATATAGATGAAACTTTCAGTTTTATTTGTGGATATTGAGCGACAATATCCTTATCCGCTTTTATATTTTCGATTGAATTATAAAAACGCAAATAGTCAAACATCAGAACCTTAAGGCTTGGTGATTCAAGAGAGTACTTTTTAGCCATTATTGTTACTTTTATTTTCTAATGGATACATAGATTTAATAAATTTATTGATTACATATTCCAATCTTTCGATATCATCGTTGACAGTTGTAGGGTGTTTTAATTCTATTTTATTATCTTCAGAAATACCATTAAATGCTGAAAATAATGATTCTGAAACTTCCTGAATATTTGATTCAAACGGTAATATACCGTCAATATCCCCGATTAGTACATGATATCTTTTATTTTCTTTGTCCTTAATGAGGATGAAATAAATGCTTGGATTTAAGTTGAGGTTATATATTTTTACAATATATTCGTTTTGTTTATAGAGACTTTCAAGTTCACTAATTGTTGGAATTTTTTCTGTTCCCATATTTTACTTTTTTTTGCCGCGGTCATCCCCTCGTTGGCATTGATTGGTTTATAAACGAAAAAGCGCAGGAATCTGTATCGGTTGCCGTCCTACTGCTTGAGGCATCTCGCATAGCCTAACCAAAGTCGGACGGCAACTGCAGAAGCCCACGCCAGTATATGCAATCTCAGCAAACGGCAACATCTCTCACAAGATATCATACCGAAAGCATAATATTACATAACCACGGGCATCTACCGTTGCTCAATCCTTGACTTTGGTTTATAAAGTTTGCGAGACTTTTCAAGCAGTCAAGAATCAGCGCGGATAAACGCTTTCATATGTATGTCGCTACATCCCACTCCGCTTAACCCCAGACCGGGGCTTCTGCGAGGCGGTCTGCAATGCAAAATTAGATATTATTTCTCAACTGTGCAAATATAATGATAATGTTTCGTGTGACTTTTGTTCTCCTGTTCTCCTGTCGAAAGTCCCGGACGCACGAGCCGTGCGTGCCCTACAATATTCATATTCAAAAACAGTTTAAATGCTTGATTTCTTGTTATGGTCGTGATTTTGATGTAACTTTGCGAAAAGTAAAAATATTGAGCTATGACTATAAAGCAAACTCTTGTAGCCTGTATCGCACTGGCATCTTCTGCGACAGTATGTTCGCAAACTGTGACTATCTTCCCGACACCTCAAACGGTTAAGTGGGGCTTGAAGGCGTTTGATCGCCCCGAATCGGTAGCTCTGACCGGTGCTTCAACTGCCGACCAAGATGCTGTTTCTATGTTGCTTTCTCATTTTCCCGAATCGAACAACGGCGTGAAAGTCACGATTGGCGAACGTGGCGATAAAGCGGTGAAGAATGTTACCTCACTCATCCCTAAACATCCCGAAGGATATTACTTGAAGGTTGATAAAGACGGTGTTATTATCGCCGGAGCCGATGAGGCGGGTACATATTATGGAGTGCAGACTTTTCTTGCCGTGGCTTCGCAGCCCGAAGTGATGAGCGTTGAAATCGTTGATTTTCCGGCAACGCCCAATCGTGGTGTGGTCGAGGGATTCTACGGTAACGCATGGTCTCATGCCAATCGTTTGAGCCAGTTTGAGTTCTATGGTGAGAATAAATTGAACACTTATATCTACGGACCCAAAGATGACCCTTATCATCGTGAAAAGTGGCGTGAACCATATCCCGACGATCAGGCACAGCGTTTGAAAGAGCTTGCCGATGCGGCTTCACGACACAAAGTGAATTTTGTGTGGGGTATTCATCCTGCCGGCGACCATTCGTGGAAAGACGATGACAATCAGGCTATTGTAAAAAAGTTTGAACAGCTCTACGGTCTCGGCGTGCGTACGTTTGCCGTATTTTTTGACGACGTATTCGGTCAGCAGGCCGATGGCAAGAAACACGCCAAGACAATCGACTATGTGCGCAAGCATTTCATCAAACGTCATCCCGATGTTAAAGGATTGATTGTTTGTCCGTCACTCTACAACAAAGCGTGGGCGCCGTCGTTTCAGGCTACTTATCTTGAAGATCTGGCGGTTATTGACCCGGCAATCAAGATTATGTGGACAGGAAATTCGGTCGTTGATTTTATAGATGTAGCCGATGTCGAATGGGTAAATTCGCGCATTGGTCGCAAAGCATTTATCTGGCTTAATTATCCGGTGACCGATTTCTGTGTAAATCATCTTCTGATGGGTCCGACTTATGGCAACGAGCCTGCCGCAACCTCAATGGTCAGCGGTTTTACAGCCAATCCGATGGAATATGCCGAGGCGTCAAAGGTGAGTCTTTTCGGAATTGCCGATTTTCTGTGGAATCCCAAGGCTTATGATGCAGATGCATCGTGGGAACAGGCAATCAAGGCTTTGATGCCGGGACATGAAGATGCGTTCCGCACGTTTTGTCTTTATAATGTCGATCTCGGGCAAAATGCCCACGGGCTGCGCCGTCTTGGCGAATCGCCCGAAATGAAAGAGTTGATTGACCAATATGAGGAGGCAATGACCAACGGCTATTCGCAGGAGGGTGCCGATGCGTTGCGCAAGGAATTTACACGACTGACATATTCGGCTACCGAACTTCTTGGGTCAGAATCCAATCGCCCGCTTATTGATGAAATTACGCCATGGCTTGAGGTTGCCCGGTTGCAGGGCGAACGAGGACAGGCGGCTGTCGATATGTATGAGGCACTTGCCGATCGTGCAGATCATCGTTTTATAGAGGCTTATAAAAAATATGCGGCGTTGACCGACAGTGCGTCACGCATCACGTCGCGCGATTTTCCCGGCTCTATTAAAGTTGCATATCCGATGGTCGGAACTTTATATGCCGAGCCGTTTCTGCGTCGTTCGGTCGGAAAGATGGAACAAGCCTACAAGAAAATGTATAATTATGCAGTGGATGTTTTCCCTACTCTGCCTGTCGAGAACGGAAGCTATCATATAAAACTTGACGGAGCTTTTCTTGGTAATCCTGATGCCGAGGGTGAGTATCCGATATTGCAATCGGTTGAAGATAATGTCAACCCCGATCGTCAGGTTTGGCGATTGACCTATGTTCCCGAAACAAAGGGATACAGTATAGTGAATGCTAAAGATAGCCGTTATCTTACTGAAAAGGTGACTTTTGGTAAAACACCTTTTGATAAAGAGATTCACACATTTATGCTCACTCCCGTCGGCGACGGATTTGTGATTTCAAATACGGCAAATTCGCGCACCACGATCTGGACTCTCGATAAAACCGGTCGGCTTGTGCCGCTGCGAGGCAAAGTTAAAGGTGCCGTTTTCACTCTTGAGCCTGTTAAGTGAAATTTTTTTGTTAGAAATTTTGCTAAAAAGAAAATAATCTATAACTTTGCGATGTAAAATTATACAAAATGAAAAGTGCAATGAATTTTAACCAATATTGGTGGCGCATCGGCAGGATTTGACGATGGCAATGATTTGTACGCTATAAACAACGATTTCATATTAAATTAGATATTGAGCCATCGCATTTACGGTGGCTCTTTTGTTTTATTAAGTAAAAATTTAATCACAGATATTATCATGACAACCGTTAATCATCATTCACTCCCTGTTGACGATGAGGGATATTATGGCAGATTTGGTGGTGCCTATATTCCGGAAGTGCTTCATCATAGTGTTGAGTCTCTTAAAGATGCATATTATAAATATGTAGATACCCCCGAATTTCAGAATGAATTTCGTTCGTTGTTACGCGATTATGTAGGTCGTCCTTCTCCACTTTATTTTTCGCCCTATTTAAGCAAGAAATATGGTGCGAAAATCTATCTCAAACGTGAGGATCTGAACCATACGGGAGCTCATAAAATCAACAATACAATCGGGCAGATACTTCTTGCTCGCAAAATGGGTAAAACACGAATTTTGGCAGAGACCGGTGCCGGTCAGCACGGCGTGGCAACCGCAACGGTGTGTGCTTTGATGGGTATGGAGTGTAAGGTGTTTATGGGAGCGACCGATGTGGCTCGTCAGCAGCCGAATGTCGAGCGTATGAAGATGCTCGGTGCCGAGGTTGTGGCTGTCGAGTCGGGAAATAAAACGCTCAAAGATGCCACAAACGAGGCTATCCGTTCATGGTGTTGTGACCCCGAGAGTTATTATCTTATCGGTAGTACGGTGGGCCCTCATCCCTATCCCGAAATGGTCGCATATTTCCAGTCGGTTATCAGCGAGGAGATTGCATTTCAACTTCTTCAACGAGAAGGTCGCGAAAATCCCGATTATGTTGTCGCTTGTATTGGTGGAGGCAGTAATGCCGCCGGCGCATTCTATAAATTCATCGATCGCCCTGAGGTGAAACTGATTGCTGTTGAGGCTGCCGGAAAGGGTGTTGATACTGATGAGACTGCTGCGACAATGGCGGTAGGAACCGAAGGGATTATCCACGGCTCGCGCACAATGCTGATGCAAACCGAAGATGGTCAAATTGTCGAACCATATTCAATTTCGGCAGGTCTTGACTATCCTGGTGTCGGACCTTTACATGCTTTCCTCGCAAAAGAAGGACGTTCACAAGTGCTGAGTGCGACTGACGACGAGGCTCTGAAAGCAGCTTACGATCTCACTCGTCACGAGGGGATTATTCCGGCACTTGAATCGGCACACGCACTTGCCGGACTTGAAAAACTTTCGCTCAAACCCGATGACATTGTTGTTGTCAATATATCGGGACGTGGTGACAAGGACATGATAACATATATCGCTAACATGAAAAAATATACAAGTGATGAAAACCAAGCTTAGAGTTATTTCACGCGAGATACCTGCCGATATGGTTACCCCGGTTGGTATTTATCTGAAAATACGAGATTTATATCCCAAATCGGCATTACTTGAGAGCTCAGACTATCAGGCTGCTCATAACTCGTTGAGTTATATTGGTGTTGACCCTATCGGCGAGTTTCGTGTGGCGTCTGATAAAATAACAGAAAAGCGTCCCGATGGGTCGATTGTGGTTACTCCGATTGACCGCGATGTGAACGTTGTCGAAAAATTGCGTCAATATGTCGAATCGTTTGAAGTCGAAGGTGAAAAATCGGATGATGTAAACGGATTGTTTGGCTTTACAGCTTATGACGCAGTACGCTATTTCGAGAAAGTTGAAATATCACCTCGCGAGAAAGAGTTTGAAAACATCCCAGATATATGTTATATTTTATACAGATATGTTATTCGTCTCAATCATTACAAGAGCAGCATGACTGTGTTTGAACATCTCAGTGATGGAGAATCCGACTCGATAGATGAGATTGTCAGCGTTATGAGTAATAATAATGTGGCTTTTTATCCATTCAGAGTGCAGAGAGGTGCTGAATCACCGATTACCGATGAACAATATATGTCGATGGTTGAACGAGGAATTACTCATGCACGTCGAGGCGATGTTTTTCAAATTGTTTTGTCACGACGTTTCAGCCAAAAATTTCATGGCGATGATTTTAATGTTTATCGTGCTTTGCGCAGTGTTAATCCGTCGCCCTATCTGTTTTTCTTTGATTTTGGTGATTTCAAGGTATTCGGATCGTCACCCGAAACTCATTTGAGGGTTAACGGGAATACAGCCTATATAGACCCTATAGCAGGTACATTCAAACGAACCGGTGACGATGTACGTGATCATGAACTTGCTAAAGCCCTTCTTGCTGATGAAAAGGAAAATGCCGAGCACATCATGCTTGTTGATCTTGCCCGAAACGACTTGAGTCGTGGGGGTGGTAAAGTTGAAATTGATTTTTTGAAGCAAATTCAATACTATTCTCATGTCATTCACATGGTGTCGCGTGTCAAGGCAACATTACCGGAATCGGTTGACCGATTCCGTCTGTTTGCCGATACGTTCCCGGCGGGAACTCTTAGTGGTGCTCCAAAAGTGAGAGCTATGCAACTTATCAATGAGATAGAACCTCATTCGCGTGTGGTTTATGGTGGATGTATCGGTTTTATCGGCTTCACAGGCAACCTAAACCAAGCTATCACAATACGTAGTTTCTTAAGTTATAAAAACACGCTTTACTCTCAGGCAGGAGCCGGTATTGTGGCTCGTTCGGTGCCCCGAAATGAGTTGCAAGAAACAAATAACAAGCTCGGTGCATTGGTATCGGCTGTAAAATTTGCCGAACAGTTTGATAAACAATAAATTGACTGATATGAAAGTTCTAATTATAGATAATTACGACTCGTTTACATATAATATTGTTCATGCGGTCAGGTCGTTGGGTATAAATCCGGATGTTAAGAGAAACGACACTTTTTCACTTGATGAAGTAGATCAATATGATAAAATTATCATCTCACCCGGTCCCGGTATCCCGTCAGAAGCAGGTTTGATGCCGGATGCCTTGAAACGCTATGCCGGGAAAAAGCCCATCTTGGGAGTGTGTCTCGGTCATCAGGCTATTGGTGAACTTTTTGGCGCAAAACTGAGTAATTTGCCTGAAGTTTATCATGGTATAAGCTCAAATATTTCGATTAACAACACCGACTATATCTTTGAAGGCTTGCCCGAGCGAGTTGATGTCGGAAGATACCATTCGTGGGTTGTCGATAAAGTCGGTTTACCTGATTGCCTTGAGATAACAGCCATGAGTGATGATGGCGCGATAATGGCTATGCGTCATAAAACTTTGGATATTCGCGGAGTGCAGTTTCATCCCGAGTCAATTCTGACTCCAACAGGTCTCAAAATGATTGAAAACTGGTTAAAACATTAAACCACATGAAAAATCTTCTATATAAAATGTTTGAGCATAAGTCGCTCAGTCATGATGAAGCAAGAAATGTTATGCTCAATATAGCCGACGGACGTTACAATGACAGTCAGCTATCGGCTTTTATGACCGTATTTTTGATGAGGTCAATTACACTCGATGAGTTAACCGGTTTCCGTGACGCAATACTTGAACGTCGTTGTCCGGTTGATTTCGGTAATGTAAAGGCAATCGATATTGTCGGTACGGGAGGCGATGGAAAAAATACGTTCAATATTTCGACTGCTTCCTGCTTTGTAGTTGCCGGAGCCGGTCGCAAGGTCGTAAAACATGGTAACTATGGAGCAAGTTCTGTTTCGGGCGCTTCAAATGTACTTGAACAGCATGGTGTGAAATTCACTTCTGACATGGACAAGCTGTCTCGTTCACTCGATGAGTCGGGTGTGGCATATCTTCATGCTCCATTTTTCAGTCCGGCGTTGAAAAGTGTTGGTCCGGTTAGAAAGGCTCTTGGTGTCAGAACATTTTTCAATATGTTGGGTCCACTTGTTAATCCGATGATACCGCGCTATCAGCTTTTGGGCGTATATAACCTGAAAATGCTGCGTCTTTACAGTTATATTGCACAACGAGACGGAATTAAATGTACAATTGTACATTCGCTTGACGGATATGATGAAATTTCGTTGACATCACCGTTTAAAGTCTCGTCGGCTGAGGGTGATATTTTGCTTACACCGGAGGATTTGGGCTTTAAAACTGCAGCTCAGGATGATTTGAGTGGTGGCGAGACTGTACAGGAGGCTTCGGCTATTTTTGACCGTGTTCTTCGTGGCGAAGCTACTACGGCACAAACAAATTGTGTCATCGCAAATGCTGCATTTGCGTTGCGTACTCTTGAACCTGAATTGTCGGTCAGCAAAGCAGTCGAAGAGGCTCGTCAATCAATTGATTCAGGTAAGGCACTGAAATCGTTCGAACGTTTTGTTGAGCTAAATAAATAAGTTAACGATGGATTCTATTTTACAAAAGATTGTTGATAGTAAACGACGCGAAGTCTTGGCTTGTTATATAGCCGGAGTCTATGAAAATCTCCGGGAGTCAGGTCGGACACCACTTTCGTTTAAAAAAGCTCTTATTGAGGGTTCGGGTATTATAGCTGAGTTTAAACGTCGGTCACCCTCAAAAGGTGATATAAATCCGATGGCTGATGTCTCAAAAATAGTTAATGGCTACAGTCTCAACGGCGCATCGTGTTGTTCTATATTGACCGATACACCTTTTTTTGGTGGAGCGATTTCTGATCTTATTGTAGCTCGTAAGGTTGCACCGTCAACACCTTTATTGCGTAAAGAATTTATCATTGATGCAAACCAAATAAGAGAAGCGGCTGCTTGGGGTGCAGATGCGGTCTTGCTCATTGCGTCAGTTCTTGATAAAGATGAAATGAATAGTTTTACAACAGTTGCCCATGATCTTGGTCTCGAAGTTTTATGTGAGTTACATAGCGTTGAAGAACTTGATAAATTACCGGTAAATGCCGATATGGTTGGTATAAATAACAGAAATCTTGCAACGTTTGATACCGACATATCGCGCTCAAGCATGATTGCTTCACAGCTACCGTCGTCAATGATTAAAGTTGCCGAGAGTGGTATCAGAACTCTTGCCGAGGTAAAGCGCTTGCGCAAAGAAGGATACTCAGGCTTTTTGATTGGCGAAACATTTATGTGTCAAACCGAGCCGGCTGAGGCTCTTAAAAGATTTTTAAATGAATAGATTTGAACAACCGCATCATGCCGATATGATTATTAAAATATGTGGCATGCGTTACCCTGAAAATATTGACGAAATCACGCCCTTGATGCCAATGATGATGGGATTTATATTCTATCCCGGATCACCTCGTGACGCTACCGGACTTGATGAATCGGTAGTGAAAAATTTGCCAGCATATATTCGTCCGGTTGCTGTGACGGTAAACAAAACATATGATGAGATTATATACTTGTGTGAGAAATATGGCTTTAAAATAGTCCAGCTTCATGGCGATGAAACTCCTGAACTATGTCAGCGTTTAAAAGATGCCGGATTGGTTGTTTTCAAGGCTATAGCTGTCGGAGATTCGTTTGACAGGAGTTTATTGGATAGATATCAGAAATCGGTAGATTTATTCCTTTTTGATACTAAAAGCGACAAAAGAGGCGGCTCAGGAAAAAAATTCTCATGGAATTTACTCGACAGCTATGATTTGGATGTTCCATATTTACTTAGCGGCGGAATTTCGCCCGACGATGCAGAGGCTGTTATTGATGCTGTGCGTCCGGGTATGGCTGGTATTGATATTAACAGTCGATTTGAAGATACACCCGGTCATAAAGACCTGGAGAAACTCATTAAATTTATTGTGAAACTTAGAACCTATAACGAATATGAACCGACTAAAGTGCCTTTTTGGGAAAAAGAAGTCTGACATACTATCTGTTTATTTTACAGCAGGATATCCATCTCCTTCAGTTTTTGAAGATACTATTGAGACGTTAGTGTCACGAGGAATTGATATGATTGAGATCGGAGTCCCGTTCTCTGACCCAATGGCAGACGGACCAACAATACAGGAGAGTTCGGCAAAGGCTCTTCAAGCGGGTATGACTCTTGACCTGTTGTTGTCGAAAGTTGCTGATGTCAGAGAAAAAGCCGGTGAAACACCATTCGTGCTGATGGGATATCTTAATCCGATGCTTTGTTATGGGATAGAACGTCTTTTCAAGCGTTGCAAGGAGGTTGGAATTGATGCACTTATAATACCGGATTTGCCTTTTGCCGAGTATGAAACAGTATATAAAAAGTTATGTCGTGAATATGACATTCCGATGATTATGTTGATTACACCGGCAACATCTGAAGAACGTATCAGGTTAATAGATCATAACTGCGACGGATTTATATACATGGTTTCTGCTGCAGCGACTACCGGAACGAGAGAACGTTTTGAACCACAACAGATTGATTATTTCAAGCGTGTAAATGCAATGGGGCTTGAACATAACCGTCTCATCAGTTTTGGTATATCGAATCCTGAAACGTTAAACCAGGCTATGACTTATTCATCGGGTGCCATAATCGGCTCTTTGTTTATCAAGTGCCTGAAAGCAAATCCTGATAATCCTGCTGAAGCAGTAGATAAACTCTTAAAAACGTTAGGTCGTTAAATATCAAAACTTCCTTTACCCTCTCGGATGATAACCGGAGTAGAGGAGTCGGTCAGATCAACGATAGTGGAGGGGAGTGTCGATTGGCACTCTCCTTCGTCTATGATCAGGTCGATGCCAGAGTCTTTGAAATGGTCGGCTACGGCTTCGGGGAGGAGTGCGTCTTCGCCGGCGTCAGTCCAGTCGGCAGTTGATGATAATAGTGGATTGCCGAGGGCTGAAGCAAGAGCGAGTGCGATATTGTCGTCGGGAATACGTATGCCGACTTGACGGCGACCCTTAAACACTTTGGGGAGTGTAGTTGCAGCCGGTAAAATAAATGTATATGGACCGGGGAGGTATCTTTTCAGAATCGCGAATGCACGGTTGTCAATTCGGGCGTATATGGCGGCTTGTGAGATGTCGGCACACACCACCGACAGAAAGTGACGGCGCGGGTCGATCGATTTTATGCGGCAGATATTTTCGACTGCTCGGTTATTGAGTGCATCACAGCCGATAGCGTAGAGTGTATCGGTAGGGTAGATTATCGGATTGCCGTTGCGTAGGGCGTCGACAGCAATGTCGAGATATTCGCTGTTGATGCTTGTCGGGAACATTTGGAGAGTACGCATAAGCCGATATGTTTTAATTATGAAATAACTCTTGCAGTCAGGTTGGTGCCCGATGCATATTGTCCGAGAAGACCGATCGCGTTTTGGCTAAACTCGTCAACCGGCATTTCCTCGCCATAGATATTTACAATCATCAGCAGGCGTCGGGTAGATAAATCAATTTTGGTGCGCTCGTTGTCGCTTGTCGGAGTCCCGATACCACCGACCGAATCACGCCAGACAGGCATACCTTCAATGTTGAGTTCGCCACGCCCGATACCCTCGTAGGGCTCACCCTGTTTGCCAATGCCGAGAGTAAGGGTGTCGCCCTCGATTTTGTCGAGGTCAAACGCCCCAATCGAGTAGCCAGATTGCAATGACAGAAGATTGACAAGGTCAACGATTGAGTCGATGCGATAAAGGTCATTACCTTTGACAATACGTCGCATCAGCGACTCTTGAGACGGACGGTAGCGGTTGGGATCTTTACCACATTTTTTATATGCCTCGCGCGTAGCAAAAATTCCCGGACGACGGTTTATGTCCGGCATTTCGATTGTCTCTCTAAGTGATTGAGACAGTCGGTCAATCAGCCCGGTGAGTTCTTCGGGAGTGTCACAATTAACAACGTCGCCCGTGATTACAAGCGCTTTGTAACCGGGGGCGGCGTTGCGTATTTCGTCAGATATTATAAGATTCATTTAAGTTGGTCTTTTATATCTTGTACGGGCTTATTTTTCTCGCATGAAAATGTTTATTGGTGTACCAGTATAGTCCCAGTGCTCGCGTATCTTGTTTTCAAGGTAACGGCGGTAGGGCTCTTTAACCCACTGCGGAAGGTTGCAGAAGAAAATAAATGTAGGTACAGCCGCTTCTTTCAACATAGTGATGTATTTGATTTTTACATACTTACCCTTGTTGGCTGGTGGCGGATAAGCTGTAATGTCTTCTTGAAGAACGCGGTTAAGTTCGTTTGTCGGGATGATGCGTTTACGATTCTGGTAAACGTCAACTGCGGTTTCAAGCACTTTGAAAATACGTTGTTTTGTCAGGGCCGAACCAAAGATGATCGGGAAATCGACAAACGGTGCAAAGCGTTCGCGGATTGCGTTTTCAAATGTTTTGATTGCAACTTGCGACTTGTCTTCAACCAAATCCCATTTATTGACGCAGACAACGAGCCCTTTTTTATTTTTTTGGATGAGAGAGAAGATGCTGACATCCTGAGCTTCGATTCCGCGGGTGGCGTCAATCATCAGGATACAGACGTCGGCTGCTTCGATTGCACGAATTGAGCGTATAACCGAATAATATTCAATATCTTCGGTTACTTTAGCTTTCTTACGGATACCGGCGGTGTCAACAAGATAGAAGTCAAAACCAAATTTGTTGTAGCGGGTATAGATTGAGTCACGGGTTGTACCGGCGATGTCGGTTACAATGTGGCGGTCTTCACCAATAAAGGCATTGATTATAGACGATTTTCCTGCGTTTGGACGTCCGACAATGGCAAATTTAGGTATATTGTCGAGATAGTCGGCTTCATCCTCGTCGGTCTTTGGAAGTTTTAGCACGATTTCATCAAGCAAATCGCCTGTACCAAATCCGTTTACTGCCGATATAGGGAATGGTTCGCCAAGTCCGAGTTTGTAGAACTCGGGAACATTGTAGAGCCAGTCGTTAGAGTCAACTTTGTTTGCAACAAGAATTATAGGTTTTCTTGATTTACGAAGAATCTCGGCGACATGATCATCAAGGTCTGTAACACCGTTCATTGCGTCAACGACAAATAAGATTTCATCGGCTTGTTCGATTGCAAGGGCAACCTGTTTGTTGATTTCGCCTTCAAAGACATCGTCAGAATTAACGACCCAACCGCCGGTATCGACGATTGAGAAGTCTTTACCATTCCAATCTACTTTGCCATATTGTCGGTCGCGGGTTGTGCCGGCTGTTTCGTTTACAATGGCTGTACGGCTGCGAGTCAGGCGATTAAATAGTGTCGACTTACCTACATTGGGGCGTCCGACTATTGCTACAAGTTGTCCCATATCAATAATGTTGTTGAATCGTTTGTAAAATAAGTAGGTGAGACCCTCGAGTTACTCACCTACAAAGTTAAGTTAATTTTTTGCGAAAAGCAAATGTTTTTTTCTCAACGAGTAATTTATGAGAGTATTATTCGATATAGCCAAACGATTTAAGCTTGTTTTCACGATTACGCCAGTTTGGCTCAACTTTCACAAATAATTCGAGATAGACGCGTTTGTCAAAGAATTTTTCAATGTCTTTGCGGGCATCCATGCCGACCTTTTTAAGTTTAGAACCGGCTTTACCGATGATGATACCTTTTTGAGAGTCACGTTCAACAAAGATTGTTGCCATGATATGGATCGAATTTTCCTGTTCCTCAAATTTCTCAACGATAACTTCAGTTGAATAGGGAACCTCTTTTTCGTAGTTGAGAAGAATTTTTTCACGGATGATTTCAGTGACAAAGAATCGAGCCGGTTTGTCGGTTAGGGCGTCTTTACCGAAGTATGGTGGTGAAGGGGGAAGCAATTCAACGATACGAGCCATAAGGTTGGTGACGTTGAAGTGTTCGAGTGCCGAGGTCGGAAATACTTCGGCATTAGGTAGAATTTCTTTCCAGCGATCAATGAGAGCGTTAAGTTCATCCTGATTTTTTACAAGGTCAATTTTGTTGATGACAAGCAAAACAGGACTTCTCTCTTTTGCAACTTTTGCAAGGAAGTCGGCATTTTTAGTCGGGTCTTCGACTACATCGGTTACATATAGAAGGATGTCGGCATCGGTTAATGCTCCTTCAGAGAAGTTCAACATACTCTCCTGTAGTTTGTATTTAGGTGATAGCACACCTGGGGTGTCGCTAAATACGATTTGGTAATCGGGTGTATTAACAATACCCATTATACGGTGACGGGTTGTTTGAGCTTTTGCTGTGATGATGCTTACGCGTTCGCCCACAAGGTCGTTCATTAGGGTTGACTTACCAACGTTAGGATTACCGACAATGTTGACGAAGCCGGCTTTATGTTCTTGAGCCATAGTTATATAATTTTAAATTGTTGCTTTATAAAATTTGTCTATATCTATAAAACAAAAATAGCACCTAAAAAGATGCTATTTTAAGTAAAATTATGTTTTATTGTATTTCGCGTTTTAAATTTTAGCCCCAAATGAGATAAAGAGCACCCCAGGTAAAGCCGGCTCCAAAGGCGGTTAAAATGATTTTGTCGCCTTTTTTGAGTTTGTCTTTGTATTCGTCAAGACACAAGGGAATTGATGCTGCTGAGGTATTACCGTAGTGCTGGATGTTTACGAGTACTTTTTCAGCGGGAACTTTAGCCGATGAAGCTACAGCTTCGATGATTCGGAGGTTAGCCTGATGAGGTACGAGCCAGTCAATGGATTCAACAGTCAAGTTGTTGCGAGCCATCACATCTTTAGTAGAGTTGAGCATGTCGGTAACTGCATTTTTATAAACACTGCGACCTTCCTGATACAAGAAGTGATGACCTGCCTGAACAGTCTCAACAGTAGCGGGCATAACAGAACCGCCACCTCTCATAACAAGATATTCGAGACCTTTACCGTCAACGTGGAAGACGCCGTCCATAACACCAACATTTTCTTCGGTGGGTTCTACAAGAACAGCTGCCGCACCATCGCCAAAAAGAGGACAGGTAGCACGGTCATTATAGTTAACCATTGACGACATTTTTTCAGCGCAGACAACAATGACTTTTTTACGGAGTCCTGATTTGATGTATGCAGCTGCATCTTCAAGTGCTACGATAAATCCGGCACAAGCAGCCTGGATGTCGTATGCGTAAGCGTTTTTGAGTTGGCAACCTTCAGCGATAACCGATCCGGTTGAGGGGAAGCGGTAGTCGGGGTTTGAGGTAGCGCAAATTACGAGTTCGATTTCGTCAGGATTAGTCTTGGTATCGGCAAGGAGTTTTTCAACCGCCTTGATGCCAAGATAAGACGATCCCGCACCTTCAACTTTGAGAATACGACGTTCTTTGATGCCGACGCGAGTGGTGATCCATTCGTCGTTGGTGTCAACCATCTTAGAAAGCATCTCATTGTCGAGTATGTCGTCGGGTACATAAGATGCAATACCCGAAATTCTGGCGTTAAGCATTTTGATAGAGACTTTGTCTTCTGGTTTATATATTAAAATAGTAAATCTCTCTCGGAAAAATTCCACCCGATTTTGGCGGGCAGTGGTTCTCCGGGAGAGTTATTGGGGGCGTTGTCAACTATTGGTTTTGTTGACTGCCACGGGTAAAATTAAACGGCTGTATTCTTTTCGATTGCGAGGCGGCCGCGATAATAGCCACATTCTCCGCAAACGGTGTGATAAATATGCCATGCACCGCAGTTAGGGCAAACAGCGAGAGTAGGCATAGCCGCCTTGTCGTGAGTTCTGCGTTTTGCAGTGCGGGTTTTAGATTGTTTTCGTTTAGGATGTGCCATTGTAATAAATGTTTATATATTTTTTAATTATTTTCTGAATCGTCTTGCAATTTTTTCAAAGCGTCCCAACGGGGATCGGCAGCGGGTTCCGGCTGGTCGGCGTCCATGTCGTCCATCTCATCAATGAGCTGGTTTTCAAGATCGTCGTCGCCACCCTGTGAACGATGTTTTCTCAAAAGTGCACTCATTGCCCGGTTACATTTGCCAAGCGGATGAACGTGCTTGATGGGGATAGCAAGCATGACTGTATCGTAAATCAGATAGGCAACATTCAGATAATTGTCGCTTTCGGGGATTACGAGCATCTCGTCAGACGAGTCGTCATAGCTTTCTCCAAATTTCACTACAACGTGGTATTGAGCTTCAATCGGTACGTCAAGGTTGTCAAGACAACGGTCACAAAGGAGTGTGACGGTTCCGGTTACATCAAAAGTAAGATCGTAGAAATTTCCGTTGTAAACAAGGGTTAAAACGACATTGACATCAGCATCGCGGACGTCGGTATTTTCCATGTTTACGAAGAACTGCTTATCTAAATGATACTCAAATGTATGTGTGCCTTTAGGAAGGCTTTTGAGCATTAGCTTAAATTCTGTGAACTTTCCCACGTTATTGAATGAACTGGTTGAAAAAACTTTGCAAAGTTATAACATTTTTTTCGACTAATCAAATTTTTAGCTAAAAATTAGGTTTTGGCGGGTTTTTGGAGACTTAATTTTAGGCTACATTGATTGGCACTGCTTATTTTTAGTGTGAGATGTTGTTAATCGCTTGTCAAGTCAAGGACTACATTGTCTTTTGAACGGTCGAAGTATTGTTTACGCAACGGGTTGGATGTCATCTCGTCGTAGCGCTGACGATTACGGATGATATCGCATGCGGCATAGATTGCCTGACGCATTGAGCGCGGATCGGCAATCCCTTTGCCGGCGATGTCAAATGCTGTACCATGGTCGGGCGATGTTCTGACAAATGGGAGTCCTGATGTGATGTTAACACCTTGCCCCATAGCGAGTGTCTTGAACGGGATGAGACCCTGGTCGTGGTACATTGCCAATACTCCGTCAAAGTGTTTGAAGGCTCCGCTACCAAAGAATCCGTCGGCGGCATAAGGTCCGTATGCCTCGATGCGGTTCTCGCAAGCGCGTTGGATTGCCGGAGTGATTATTTCTTGTTCTTCATTGCCGATTACGCCTTCGTCACCGGCATGAGGGTTGAGACCGAGGACTGCAATACGCGGGCGAACGATTCCGAAGTCACGACGTAAGGCTTTGTCAAATTGCTCGATTTTATCATAAACCATATCTGTAGTCAACGTTTTGGCAACATTGGCCAAAGGGATATGGGTTGTTACGAGGGCAACACGGAGATGCTCGCAAGCGAGAATCATCAATGCTTTATATTCGTCACCGGCGATTGCTTGCAGATACTCAGTGTGTCCGGGGAAGTGGAATGTCGAGCTCTGGACGTTGTGCTTGTTGATTGGTGCCGTAACGATTGCATCGACTTTGCCGTTCTTGAGGTCGGTCATTGCGGTTTCAAGTGATGCCAATGATGCTTGGCCGGCAACTTCGGTTTCCATACCGGGGTCGATTTTGAGATCTTCATCAACCACATTCACGAGATTGTAGGTGTTCTCTTCAAAATCGTCACCGGCGTTGTGTGTCACGAGTTGGAGTGCAGGTAAATCAAGTACTTTGCGGTAGAAACCTGCTACACGCCCCGATCCATAGATTACAGGGGTGATGAGTTCGAGGAGTTGAGGATCTTCCAATGCTTTGAGAAGTACTTCATATCCGATTCCGTTGATGTCGCCGTGTGAAAAGGCTATTTTTATCTTTTTATTTTCACTCATTTTTGTGCTTTGTAAGTGTGATGGAAATTATATCCGCCCCAAAATTAATGAAATTTATTTAAACTAACAAGTTTTGTCGATGTGCATGTCATTTATTCTGCATATTTGCTTAATAATAAAAAATGTATTAACTTTGTAGTCGAAAACGCATACACGCGTCTAAAATAAACCTGATATTAATTAAACACATACATTGTTATGAAGCCGACTTTATATGTCCTTGCTGCCGGAATGGGTAGCAGATATGGAGGTCTCAAACAACTTGATGGTGTTGGTCCGAGTGGCGAAACCATTATGGATTATTCAATTTATGATGCTCTCAAGGCGGGTTTTGGAAAAGTTGTCTTCGTAATCCGTCGTGATTTTGAGCAAGATTTCCGTGATATAATTTTATCAAAATATGAAGGTCATATACCCGTAGATGTTGTATTTCAATCGATAGATACTCTCCCGGAGGGATATTCTTGTCCTGTAGATCGTGCAAAGCCGTGGGGTACAAACCACGCTGTAATGATGGGAGAGGGCACTGTTAATGAGCCGTTTGCGGTAATTAATGCCGACGATTTCTACGGTCGTGAATCTTTTGAGGTTGTTGCTCAAGAACTTTCACGCGAACATACCAAGCCCGGTGATTACTGTATGGTCGGTTTCCGCGTCGGTAACACTATGACCGATAACGGAACCGTAGCACGCGGTGTTTGCTCAACCGAGAACGGGTATTTGGCTCATGTTGTTGAACGCACTTCTATCGGCTATGATGAAAATCATAACATTGTGTTCACCGATGAGAACGGCAATGTTTGTGGGCTCGCTCCCGAGACTCCTGTCTCAATGAATATGTGGGGTTTTACTCCTGATTATTTTGACTTCAGTAATCGCGAATTTAAAAAATTCCTTGATGCGAATATTGATAATCCAAAGGCTGAGTTTTATATCCCTACCGTTGTTGATACTCTCATAAAGAATAATGATGCAACAGTTAAGGTTTTGGATACTCGCTCACGTTGGTTTGGTGTGACTTACGCAGGTGACAAACAGGGCGTTGTTGAAAAACTTGCCAAACTGCACAAAGACGGCGTTTATCCGACTCCGCTTTTTAAATAGAAAAATCTAAAGAAATTAAATAAATGAATTTTATTGAAGAATTGCAGTGGCGTGGCATGATACACACCGTTATGCCCGGTGCTGAAGAAGAACTCGCAAAAGGTATGGCAACTGCCTACCTCGGAATTGACCCTACAGCCGATTCTCTACATATTGGACACCTCGTTGGTGTGATGATGCTGAAACATTTGCAAAATGCCGGACATAAACCATTAGCTCTTGTTGGTGGTGCAACCGGTATGATTGGCGACCCCTCAATGAAGAGTCAGGAGCGCAAGTTGATTGATGAGCAAACGCTTCGTCACAACCAGGAGGCCATCAAACGTCAACTCGCAAAATTCTTGGATTTTGATGGTGATAGCCCTAACGCGGCAGAATTGGTTAACAACTATGATTGGATGAAAGATTTTTCTTTCCTCGGGTTCATTCGTGATATTGGTAAGCATATCACTGTTAACTACATGATGGCGAAAGATTCGGTTAAGAAACGCCTTAGCGGTGAAAGCCGTGAGGGGATGTCGTTTACCGAATTTTCATATCAGCTTCTTCAGGGTTATGACTTCTTGAATCTCTATCGTGAGAAAAATTGTCATTTTCAGCTCGGGGGTTCTGACCAATGGGGTAATATGACTACCGGTACTGAGCTCATCCGTCGTATCGCTGGTAAGGAAGATGCGTATGCAATTACCTGTCCTTTGATTACTAAAGCTGACGGTGGTAAGTTTGGGAAAACCGAAAGCGGTAATGTTTGGCTTGACGCTCGTTATACATCACCCTACAAGTTCTATCAGTTCTGGTTGAATGTCAGCGATGCTGATGCTGAAAAATATATAAAGATTTTTACAATGCTTCCCAAAGAGGAGATTGACTCGTTGGTTGCATTGCAAGCTGAAGACCCTGGGCAAAGACCGCTTCAAAAACGTCTTGCTAAAGAGCTGACAACTATGGTTCACTCGGCGGCTGATTATGAAGCTGCGGTTGAGGCTTCTCAGATTCTGTTCAGTAACTCTGCTGCCGAGGCTCTTCACAAGCTTGACGAAAAAACATTGATGGATGTCTTTGATGGTGTTCCAACTTTCGAAGTTTCTCGTCAGGATATCGTGGATGGCATTAAGTTGGCTGATCTTTTGGCTGATAAAGCAGCTGTGTTCCCGTCAAAAGGGGAGTTCCGCAAGATGGTTCAGCAAAATGCGGTGTCGATTAATAAAGAAAAGATGACTGACCCGATGGCTCAGGCATCTGTCGATATGCTTCTCAATGATAAATATATCTTGATTCAGCGCGGAAAAAAGAATTATTATCTTTTGATCGCTAAATAATCAGATACACATTATTAATATATAATAGAGTGTCGTCAGTTTTGGTGTCGGCGCTCTTTTTTATAGGTTTATATTATGATTAAAGCAATGCTTATAGCCGGAGCCGGCGGTTTTGTCGGGACGTGTGGGCGTTATTTGATAGGTCGCTGGATGGCGGTGGCTTTTCATGGGGTGTTCCCTCTGGGAACATTTATTGTTAATGTTCTCGGGTGCTTTGTGATTGGTCTTTGCTTGGGGTTGATTGAGAAGGCTAATCTTTTGTCGGCTAATGAAAGCCTGTTGCTTGTTACAGGATTTTGCGGCGGATTTACAACATTCTCGACATTTGCCAACGATATTTTTACGCTTGGTAATCGAGGCGAATGGTTGACTTCGATACTCTATTTGGTTGCAAGTTTAGTCTGCGGATTGCTCCTTGTTTGGCTGGGAAGGGTCTTAATCAGATGATCGAATAGTTAAAAATATATAAATCTAACGCTATTTTTCGGGATGGTTGAGGATTTGAGAATTTGTTCTGAGCGTATGATTTTCACGGAAATCGTGCGCTTTTTCACTTTTTTACGAGTTTGAAAATAATACTTAACTCATTGAAAAATAATAGTGAAAAATTTGGATAACCTAAATTATTGTCGTATCTTTGCAAGGTTTTTCGGTGTGTCTTGTGGCTACTGTGTGGCTAATCTCTTGATTGATAAGCCATATCGGTTGCTGACCGCCTCTAAAGCGTAATTAACTAAAGTAATTATAAACTAAAAATTAAGTAACAAACCAAACAACTAAGATGCCTACTATTCAGCAATTAGTAAGAAAAGGACGTGTTGCTCTTGAGGACAAGAGCAAGTCTCCCGCACTCGATTCATGTCCCCAGCGCCGTGGAGTTTGTGTACGTGTTTACACTACTACTCCCAAAAAACCTAACTCGGCAATGCGTAAAGTTGCTCGTGTAAGACTTACAAATGGTAAAGAGGTTAACTCTTATATCCCCGGCGAGGGTCATAATCTTCAGGAGCACTCTATTGTTCTCGTTCGCGGTGGTCGTGTAAAAGACCTCCCTGGTGTGCGTTACCACATCGTTCGCGGTACTCTCGATACCAGCGGTGTTAAAGATCGCACTCAGCGTCGCTCTAAATACGGAGCAAAACGTCCCAAAGCCGGTGCTGCTAAGAAGTAATCAAAGTTCGCTTGAACTTCGGTGAAGTAAACTTAAGCACCACGAGAATTAATTAAATCAGTTTTAAATCTCGTTTTTGAAAGCAGCAAGCTGCAAACGGTTGAGTAAGCGTCGGTAAGAGATCGCGCTGAAGAAGACACCAGCCAAGCCTACAAAAACAAAAAACACTTTCACTCAAAATGAGAAAAGCAAAACCCAAAAAACGCATCGTTCTGCCTGATCCGGTATTCAATGATGTTCGTGTTTCTAAATTCGTCAACCACCTTATGTATGACGGAAAGAAAAACACATCTTATACTATCTTCTATTCAGCTCTTGAGATAGTAAAATCTAAACTTCCCAACGAAGAACTCTCTGCTCTCGACATCTGGAAAAAAGCTCTCGAGAATGTGACTCCTGCAGTCGAGGTTAAATCACGTCGTGTTGGTGGCGCTACCTTCCAGGTTCCTACTGATATCCGCCCCGATCGTAAAGAGTCAATATCAATGAAAAATCTTATCCTGTATGCTCGCAAACGTGGTGGCAAAACCATGGCTGACAAACTCGCAGCTGAAATCGTTGACGCTTTCAACGAACAGGGTGGAGCATACAAACGTAAAGAAGATATGCACAAAATGGCTGAAGCCAACCGAGCATTCGCTCACTTCCGCTTCTAATCAGTTGTTAAACATTGATATTTTTTTACTCTTAGAATATGTCAAAATCAGACGAACAATTAAAATATACGCGTAATATCGGTATCATGGCTCACATTGATGCCGGTAAGACAACTACTTCAGAGCGTATCCTTTTCTATACCGGTCTTACCCACAAAATCGGTGAGGTTCACGATGGCGCTGCTACCATGGACTGGATGGAACAAGAACAGGAACGTGGTATTACTATTACTTCAGCTGCTACCACTACTTTCTGGAAATACGACAACGAGAAATTCAAAATCAACCTTATTGACACTCCGGGACACGTTGACTTCACCGTTGAGGTAGAACGTTCTCTTCGTGTGCTCGACGGTGCAGTTGCTACTTTCTGTGCTGTAGGTGGTGTTGAGCCTCAGTCAGAAACTGTATGGCGTCAGGCTGACAAATATAACGTACCCCGTATCGGTTACGTTAACAAAATGGACCGTTCAGGTGCAAACTTCCTGGAAGTAGTTCGTCAGCTTCGTGAAATCCTTGGCGCAAATCCTTGCCCCATCCAACTTCCTATCGGCTCTGAAGAAACTTTCAAAGGCGTTATTGACCTTATCCAAATGAAAGCTATATTCTGGCACGATGAAACAATGGGTGCTGACTACTCAGTTGAGGAAATTCCCGATAACCTTCGTGATGAAGCTGAAGAATACCGCGATAAAATGCTTGAGAAAATCGCTGAATATGACGATGATCTCATGGCTA
The DNA here is from genome assembly GCA_029061925.1 of Muribaculaceae bacterium. Taxonomy (GTDB): domain Bacteria; phylum Bacteroidota; class Bacteroidia; order Bacteroidales; family Muribaculaceae; genus CAJUPY01. The sequence goes on from JAIDRE010000013.1 coordinate 21,961, forward strand.
AATATTTTGATGATCCTTCAACTATTACTGAAGAAGAAATCAAACGCGCTCTTCGTGCCGCTACTCTTAAGATGGACATCGTTCCTATGATATGTGGTTCATCTTTCAAAAACAAAGGTGTTCAGTGTCTTCTCGACGCTGTATGCGCTTACCTCCCCAGCCCGCTCGATGCAGGTGCAGTTGAGGGTACAGACCCTGCTGATCCCGAAAAAGTTGAAGTTCGCGAACCTTCAAGCGAAGCTCCTATGTGTGCCCTCGCATTCAAGATCGCAACAGACCCCTATGTAGGTCGTCTCTGCTTCTTCCGTGTTTACTCAGGTGATATCGAAGCAGGTAGCTACGTTCTCAACAGCCGTTCAGGTAAAAAAGAACGTGTATCTCGACTCTTCCAGATGCACTCAAACAAACAGAATGCTAAAGACGTTATCGGTTGTGGTGATATTGGTGCCGGCGTAGGTTTCAAAGATATCCGCACCGGTGACACTCTCTGTGCTGAAGACGCTCCTATCGTTCTCGAAGCTATGGACTTCCCCGAACCCGTGATTGGTATCGCAGTTGAGCCTAAAACTCAGAAAGACCTTGATAAACTTGGCGTTGGTCTCCAGAAACTTGCAGAAGAAGACCCGACTTTCCGTGTTCAAACTAACGAAGAAACCGGTCAAACAGTTATCTCTGGTATGGGTGAGCTTCACCTCGATATCATTATCGACCGTCTCCGTCGTGAGTTTAAAGTAGAATGTAACCAGGGTCGTCCCCAGGTAACGTATAAAGAGGCAATTACCAAACCCGTTGAACTTCGCGAAGTATTCAAGAAACAAACCGGTGGTCGTGGTAAATTTGCTGATATCATCGTTCGTGTAGAACCTGTTGACGAAGGCTTTGAAGGAAATCTTCAGTTTGTTGACGAGGTTAAAGGTGGTAACATTCCTAAGGAATTTATCCCCTCAATCCAGAAAGGTTTCACAACTGCAATGAAAAACGGTGTGCTTGCAGGTTTCCCTGTTGAACACCTCAAAGTTACAGTTATCGACGGTTCATTCCACCCCGTTGACTCTGACCAGCTCTCATTTGAACTTTGTGCAATTCAGGCGTTCAAAAAAGCATCTGAACAAGCAGGTCCCGTACTTCTCGAACCTATCATGAAACTAGAAGTAGTTACCCCTGAAGAAAACATGGGTGACGTAATCGGTGACTTGAACAAACGTCGTGGTCAGGTTGAAGGTATGGAAACAAGCCGTTCAGGTGCCCGTGTGGTAAAAGCTAAAGTTCCCTTGGCTGAAATGTTCGGTTATGTAACCGCACTTCGTACCATCACTTCGGGTCGTGCAACCTCTACAATGTCATTCAGCCACTACGCTGAAGTTAGCAACTCAATTGCCAAAAACGTTCTTACAGAATGTCAAGGCCGTGTTGATCTCCTCAAATAAAATAAACGACAAACTATATGAGCCAGAAAATTCGCATTAAACTCAAATCTTTCGACCACAATTTGGTTGACAAATCGGCCGAAAAAATTGTAAAGACTGTTAAGGCTACAGGTGCGGTTATCAGCGGTCCTATCCCCCTGCCAACCCACAAACGTATCTTTACTGTGAACCGTTCTACATTCGTAAACAAAAAATCACGTGAACAGTTCCAGCTTTCTTCATACAAACGTCTCATCGACATCTACAACTCAACTGCTAAAACTGTTGACGCGTTGATGAAGCTCGAGCTCCCTTCAGGCGTTGATGTAGAAATCAAAGTCTAATTTACGTACTCAATTGATTCCTCTCAATTAATAAACCCCAAACCTCTCTCCAACAATTTTTTATAAATCAATCCAACCAACATTTAAAAACAACAAAGAAATGCCAGGATTATTAGGAAAAAAAATCGGAATGACATCCGTTTTCAGTGCCGACGGCAAAAACGTGCCGTGCACTGTTATCGAAGTAGGCCCTTGTGTTGTTACTCAGGTTAAAACCGTTGAAAAAGACGGTTATGAAGCTCTTCAGCTCGGTTTCAAAGATCAGAAAGAGAAACATCTGACCAAACCCGAACTCGGACACTTCAAAAAAGCCGGAGTTGACCCCAAGCGCCACTTGGCCGAGTTCAAAGGTTTTGGAGCCGACTACAAAATCGGTGACACTATCTCAGTTGATCTTTTTGCCGATACTGAATTTGTCGACATTGTCGGCACTTCTAAGGGTAAAGGTTTCCAGGGCGTTGTAAAACGTCACGGATTTGGTGGTGTAGGCCAATCTACTCACGGTCAGCACAACCGTCTTCGTGCACCCGGTTCTATCGGTGCCTGCTCTTATCCCGCTAAGGTGTTCAAAGGTATGCGCATGGCTGGCCAGATGGGTAACGAACGCGTAACCGTTCAAAACCTTCAGGTTGTTAAAATCATCCCTGAACACAACCTCTTGATGATTAAGGGTTCAGTACCCGGAAGTAAAGGTTCAATCGTAATAATTGAGAAATAATGGAACTCGCTATTTATAACATAAACGGTGAAGACACCGGTCGTCGTGCTCAGCTCAACGACGCTATCTTCGGAATCGAGCCCAACCAGCACGCTCTCTATCTTGATGTTAAACAGTTCCTCGCTAACAAACGTCAAGGTACTCACAAATCTAAAGAACGTAGCGAAGTTTCTGGTTCGACACGTAAACTCCACAAACAAAAAGGTGGTGGTGGTAGCCGTATTGGTGACATCAACTCTCCTGTTCTTGTAGGTGGTGGACGCGTTTTTGGTCCTCGTCCTCGCGACTATCGCTTCAAACTCAATAAAAAAGTTAAACAACTCGCTCGCAAGTCTGCTCTCTCTTTGAAAGCTCAAGACAATGCTATCATCGTTGTTGAAAACTTCTCAATGGAAGCTCCTAAAACTAAAGAATTTGTAAAAATTGCTAAAAATCTCAAAATTGAAGGCAAAAAGATTCTTCTCGTTTTAGCAGGTCAGGAAAAAAACGTATATTTGTCGTCTAGAAATGTCCCCGGTGCATCTGTTATGACTGCATCTGATATTAACACATATTCGCTCCTCGACAGTAACGCTCTTGTTCTGACCGAGGGCGGTCTTGACGTTATTAATAAACTTTAAACCAAAGGAGACTAAACAATGGATATTAAGATACAACCCATCGTTACCGAGCAGGCTACTCAGCTGACTGAACGTCTCAACCGTTACACTTTCCGTGTTTCGCTTGAAGCTAACAAGTATCAGATCAAAGACCTGGTCGAGAAACTCTATGGCGTAAAAGTCATCAACGTCAATACTCTCGTCGTTAGAGCTAAAAACAAATCACGCTACACTAAGAGCGGCCTTCTCCGCGGTAAAAAACAAGGCTACAAAAAAGCTTTCATTACCGTTGCTGAAGGTCAAAACATCGACTTTTATAGCAATATATAATTAAAATGGCAGTAAAAAAATTCAAGCCCACAACACCCGGGCAACGTCACAAAGTTATTGGTGTCTTTAAGCGCACTGAAGCCGTTAAAGTCGACGGCAAAATCGAAGAGCGCGCATCAACTGCTAACGCACCAGAAAAATCTCTTATCTGCGGTAAGAAAAGCACCGGCGGCCGCAATGCCGAAGGTCACCTCACTACCCGCTATATGGGTGGCGGTCACAAACGTAAATACCGTTTCATCGACTTTAAGAGAAACAAAGACGGTGTGCCCGCCGTCGTTAAAGCTATTGAGTACGATCCGAACCGTTCGGCTCGCATCGCTCTGCTTTACTACGTCGACGGAGCAAAGGCCTATATCATTGCACCCAATGGCCTCACAGTTGGATCAACCGTAGTGAGCGGCGAAAACGTAGCTCCCGAGGTTGGTAACGCACTTCCCCTGAGCAACATCCCTGTCGGTACTCTCGTTCACAACATCGAGCTCCGTCCCGGACAAGGCGCTTTCATGGCACGCTCAGCTGGTACTTTCGCTCAGCTCATCTCGCGCGAAGGAACCTATGCAATTATCAAATTACCTTCAGGTGAAACCCGTAAAGTCCTTGCAGCCTGCAGAGCTACTGTAGGTGTCGTAGGCAACAGCGAACACTCTCTCGAAAGCTCTGGTAAAGCCGGTCGCTCTCGTTGGCTTGGTCGTCGTCCCCGTAACCGAGGCGTAGTTATGAACCCTGTCGATCACCCCATGGGTGGTGGTGAAGGTCGCGCTTCCGGTGGTCATCCTCGTTCACGTAAAGGTCTTTACTCTAAGGGTCTTAAGACTCGTGCACCGAAGAAAACATCTTCGAAGTACATTATTGAAAGAAGAAAGAAGTAATCTGATTTAATCCAACAACTATGAGTCGTTCATTAAAAAAAGGCCCGTTTATTAGCGTTAAACTTGAAAAGAAAGTGTCTGCTATGGAGCAGTCTGGCAAAAAAGCCGTTATCAAGACTTGGAGCCGCGCATCTATGATTGCCCCTGAATTTGTAGGACACACTTTTGCAGTTCACAACGGAAATAAATTCATTCCCGTTTACGTTACCGAAAACATGGTAGGTCACAAACTCGGTGAGTTTGCTCCTACCCGCACATTCCGCGGTCATGCTGGTAACAAGAAAAAATAAACGTGCCCAAGTAAAATAATTTTGAAACAAAAAGAAATTAAATAAAATGGGTGTAAGAAAAAGACAATCAGCCGATGCTCGCAAAGCTGCCCTCAAAGAGGTATCTTTCGCTAAGCTCACAAACATACCCTCGTCACCGCGCAAAATGCGCCTCGTGGCCGATTTGGTTCGCGGTAAAGAAGTGTTCCGCGCATTAGGCATTCTTAAATTCTCTAATAAAGAAGCTGCTGCCCGTCTCGAAAAACTCCTCCGTTCAGCTATTGCTAACTGGGAAGCTAAAAACGAACGTAAAGCTCAAACCGGAGATCTCTACATCAGCACAATTTTTGTAGATCCCGCGCCTATGCTCAAACGCCTCCGTCCCGCTCCCCAGGGTCGTGGTTACCGCATTCGCAAACGTGCAAACCACGTAACTCTCTTTATTGATACAATTGATAACGCAAAAAAAGAAGCTTAAATAATGGGACAGAAAGTTAATCCAATCAGCAATCGCTTAGGTGTTATTCGTGGCTGGGACTCTAACTGGTTTGAAGCCAACAAACGCAAAGCAAGCGCAGCTCTTCTCGAAGATACTAAGCTTCGCAACTACCTTAACGTACGTCTTGCTAAATCAAGCGTATCTCGTATTGTTATCGAACGTACCCTCAAACTCGTCACAATCACTGTTTGTACCTCACGCCCCGGTTTGATTATCGGTAAAGGTGGTGCAGCTGTTGACGGTCTCAAAGAAGAACTCAAGAAAATTACCGACAAAGATGTTCAAATTAACATCTTTGAAGTAAAACGTCCTGAGCTCGACGCTCAAATCGTAGCAAGCACAATTGCTCGTCAGATTGAAGGCAAGATCGCTTACCGCCGTGCAGTGAAGATGGCTATCGCATCAACAATGCGTGCCGGCGCAGAGGGTATCAAAATCCAGATCTCAGGCCGTCTTAACGGAGCTGAAATGGCACGTTCAGAAATGTTCAAAGAAGGACGTACTCCTCTTCACACACTTCGTGCCGACATCGATTATGCACTTGTAGAGGCTCACACCAAAGTAGGTGTTATCGGTGTAAAAGTTTGGATCTGCCGTGGTGAGGTTTACGGCAAACGTGACCTTGCTCCCCAGTTCAATACAGCTAAAAACGAGAGCCGTCCTGCTGCTCAACAGCGTCGTGGCGGTTTCCGCAAACCCAAAAACAACCGTTAAACCAATTGAATCTACCCAACAATGTTACAACCTAAGAAAACAAAATTTCGCCGCCAGCAAAAAGGTCGCATGAAAGGCATTGCACAGCGCGGTAACCAATTGGCTTTTGGTTCGTTCGGTATCAAAACTCTCGAATCAAAATGGATTACCGGTCGTCAGATTGAAGCTGCGCGTATCGCCGTAACTCGTTATATGCAACGTCAGGGTCAAATTTGGATTCGCATCTTCCCTGATAAACCTATCACCAAGAAACCTGCTGAAGTCCGCATGGGTAAAGGTAAAGGTTCTCCCGAAGGTTTCGTCGCTCCTGTAACTCCCGGACGTATTCTCATCGAAGTCGAAGGTGTTAGCTACGACATCGCTAAAGAAGCACTCCGCCTGGCAGCACAAAAACTTCCTGTTACAACCAAGTTTATCGTACGTCGTGACTACGACCCAACTCAAAACGTGTAAGCAATGAAGAAAGAAGAAATAAAAGAGCTCTCAACAGCCGATTTGCGTGAACGCTTGGCCGAAATGGAGAAAGACTATCGTCAACTTACCATCAACCACGCTATCTCACCGGTTGATAATCCCGCTAAAATCACCGCTGACCGCAAAATGATTGCACGCGTTAAGACTGAGTTGCGTCAACGCGAACTTAACAACAAATAATGACACCGACTACAATGGAAAAAAGAAATCTTAGAAAAGAACGCATCGGGGTCGTATCGAGCAATAAGGGTGACAAAACTATCACAGTGACTATTCGCTGGAAAGAAAAACACCCCATCTATGGTAAATTTGTCAATAAGTCAAAAAAATACCATGCTCACGATGAAAACAACGAGTGCAGCATCGGCGATACAGTTCGCCTTATGGAAACCCGTCCCTTGAGCAAAACCAAGAGATGGAGATTAGTTGAAATTATCGAAAAAGTCAAATAATTATGATCCAGACAGAATCTCGATTAACAGTTGCAGACAACAGCGGCGCTAAAGAAGCCCTCTGCATCCATGTCCTTGGAGGCACCGGACGTCGTTACGCCTCTGTAGGCGATATCATCGTTGTCTCGGTCAAGAGCGTTATCCCTTCATCTGACGTTAAGAAAGGAACAGTTTCTAAAGCTGTTGTCGTTCGTACTAAAAAAGAAATCCGCCGTCCCGACGGTTCTTACATCCGCTTCGACGACAACGCTTGTGTTCTGCTCAATAACGCCGGTGAACTCCGCGGCACCCGTATCTTTGGTCCGGTTGCCCGCGAACTTCGTGCCACTAACATGAAGATCGTTTCACTCGCTCCTGAAGTACTTTAACAAATTCACTTCGTAACAAACCACAATAATGAGCAAATTAAATATCAAAAAAGGCGATACCGTGCAAGTTTTGGCCGGAGAAGACCGCAGCAAGCAGGGTCGTGTCCTTTCGGTCGACGCTGTAAAGCAACGCGCCATCGTTGAAGGTGTTAACATGGTGACAAAACACACCAAGCCCAACGCCAAGCATCCTCAGGGCGGTCGCATCCAGATGGAAGCACCGATCCATTTGTCTAACCTGGCGCTTCTCGATCCCAAATCGGGCAAACCTACTCGCGTAGGTTACCGTGTGGATGAGAACGGCAAAAAAGTTCGTGTCGCCAAAAAATCCGGAGAGGTAATTAAATAATGAGCACAACTAATCTTAAAAAAGAATACGTAGAGCGCATTGTTCCCGCTCTGACCGAGGAGTTCAAATATACAACTCCCATGCAGGTGCCCCGTCTTGAAAAAATTGTTATCAACCAGGGTCTCGGTATGGCTACTCAGGATAAAAAAATCATTGAGACTGCTATCAACGAACTTACTGCAATTACCGGACAAAAAGCTGTTGCGACACTTTCTCGTAAAGATATCGCAGGCTTCAAAGTTCGTAAAAAGAATCCCATCGGCGTGCGCGTGACTCTTCGTCGCGAACGTATGTACGAATTCCTTGAACGTCTCATCCGCGTGGCTCTTCCCCGTATCCGTGACTTCAAAGGTATCGAAGGCAAGCTCGATGGCCGTGGTAACTACACTCTCGGTATTACCGAACAAATTATCTTCCCCGAAATCAACATCGATAACATCTCTAAACTCCTTGGTATGAACATCACTTTCGTGACTTCGGCCAACACCGATGAAGAGGGTTACGCATTGTTGAAAAATTTCGGCCTTCCTTTCAAAAACGCTAAATAATTTTCGCATATATGGCAAAAGAATCAATGAAGGCCCGCGAGGTCAAGAGAGCAAAACTCGTTGCTAAATATGCCGCTAAAAAAGCAGCCCTCAAAGCTGCCGGCGACTATGAAGCACTCCAGCTCATCCCTAAAAATGCCTCAAGCGTACGTCTCCACAACCGTTGCAGCATAACCGGTCGTCCAAAAGGTTACATCCGCCAGTTTGGTATTTCACGTATACAATTCCGTGAAATGGCATCTGCCGGACTTATCCCCGGAGTTAAAAAGGCCAGCTGGTAAAGGATATTATCTTCTCGCGGGTGTCAATGCCTGCGGGAAGAACTTTTTGATTTATCCTTGAAAGCAACTGCTCAAAAAGAATATTTCTACTGAGTATTAAATATTGTTGGGAAAATCCCAATCAATTTAAACTATTTTTAAAATGACAGATCCAATAGCAGACTATCTGACAAGATTGAGGAATGCGATCAAAGCCAACCACCGTGTTGTTGAAGTTCCCGCCTCAAACTTGAAAAAAGAAATCACTAAGATTCTTTTCGAACAAGGCTACATTCTTAACTACAAGTTTGTAGAAGGTGAAACCCCTTCCGGTATCATTAAGATAGCCCTTAAGTATGACCCCATCGACAAGGTCAACGCTATCAAAGACCTCAAACGCGTTAGCCGTCCCGGTCTCCGTCAATATACCGGTTACAAAGACATGCCGCGTGTCCTCAACGGACTCGGCATCGCTATCCTTTCTACCTCGAAAGGTGTTATGACTAATAAACAGGCTGCCGACCTCAAGATTGGCGGTGAAGTCCTTTGTTATGTTTACTAATCTTATAGGAGGAAATAATTATGTCAAGAATAGGTAAAGCTCCCATTGAGATTCCTGCTGGCGTTACTGTCAAAGTTGACAACAACGTCGTTACAGTAAAAGGACCTAAAGGCGAACTCAGCCAGGCCGTTAATCCCGATCTTACTATCAAAGTAGAAGATAACCACATCGTAATCACTCGTCCCTCTGACGACCGCGAACATCGTGCTCAGCACGGTCTCTATCGCGCTTTAATCCATAACATGGTCGTTGGTGTTTCAACCGGCTACCGCAAAGAAATGGAACTCGTCGGCGTTGGTTATCGTGCAGCAGCAACCGGTCAGGTTCTCGAACTTTCACTCGGTTTTTCTCACGCTATCTTCATCAAACTTCCCCCCGAAGTTAAAGTTGAAGCTAAATCTGAGCGTAACCAAAACCCCCTTATCCTCCTTGAAAGCGACGATAAACAAC
>JAIDRE010000130.1 GCA_029061925.1 Muribaculaceae bacterium
AAAATAGAATTTGGATTGCATGATAAGAAAAAACTATGATTGGTAACAAATATTTTGGCAAATATAACATTTAATTTGTTATCATCCAATTTTTTTTCTATGGTTAAGTTTCTGCGTTATGATTATTTAACATTTTTGTTGGGAATAGTCTTTTTCAATTGAAAAATGTCGAGATAATGTTCTGATTTTTAGAATTTAAACTTAACCGTTAATGTGAAACTTCGACCTCTAAGAGGAATCTCAGTAACAGATGTTGAAGTGGCTGTTGTGGTTTCGATACGATAATAAGCATTATTAAGCAAATATTCACCGCGAAGTATAGTGATAAAAATATTTTTTGCAAATATATATATAATAAAACAAATATAAAAATAATATTTTGTATGTTTTAACATAAAATCAGCGAGATAATGATCATTATCTCGCTGACTCAAATTTGATTTATTCAATTTAAATCGCTTCGTCTTCCACTGTTTCAAGTTGGTCAACGTTAGGAGCGGGGGAGTCGGATGTCGCAGCTTCGAGTTTCTTCATTATTGAGAAGATGAAGGCAGCTGAGATGATGCAGATTGCGATGAGGATGCCCCACAATGCGGCAACTGAAATTTTGCCCCAAAGGAGCATTGGAATTGAAACGAGATAGTTACCGATGGCGGTTGCTGCAAACCAGCCACCCATCATTGAACCTTTGAGTTTGGGAGGTGCTACTTTGCTGACAAATGAAATACCCATTGGAGAGAGGAGAAGTTCGGCAAATGTCAAAACCAAGTAGGTCGAAATCAACCAGTTGCAAGATGCATCACTGTTGATTCCTGAGATATTCCACGATCCAATGAGCATGATGCCGTAAGCGATTGCCGCCATAACCATTCCGTAGCCAATCTTGCGAGGAGCCGATGGTTCTTTTTTACGTTTTGCAAGCCATCCGAAGAATGCAAGTGAAACCGGAGTAAGTGCGACTACATAGAATGGGTTAAACTGTTGGAATTCTTGTGGCTGAATACCGGTAAGTGGATCGGGGGTTGAGCCATTTATTTTCCATATAACAAATGCCACAGCCGCTAAAACGACTCCCGAAATAATGCGAGTTACTTTTGATGAAGCTTGGAATATGTTAAAGATAGCATAGACACCGATTGCAATGCACATAAGAGCCCAAACATTAAAGCCGATACGTGTGAATCCGGTTGCTTCGGGCGATGTGCATGATTTGGCAAATTCAGTCAGTGTGGCACCATTCTGGTGGAATACCATCCAGAAGAAAATTACAACGGTAAAGACAAGCAAGAGGGCAATTACACGTTGGCGAGTCTGAGCCGGTGTAAGTTCCGGGACCTTTTCTGATGTCTTGGCATTATTATCGTTAGCCGATTTTTTGTCGGTAATGATATGAGCAAATGTCTTTTTGCCCCCAAAATAGATAAGTGCGCTGACAACTAACGAAATGCAGGCTAAAGCAAAACCATAGCAATAGCCGGTTGAAAGTGTCGAAATGTAGTTATTGGCAAATGCCATAACATCCTCACCGACTGTCATTCCGTTTTCCGATGCAACACCAATGAGTTCGGCGCCATTTTCAACTCCATCAAGATATTGATTACATAATGCCGGAAGGCTTGCTACATAGTTTAATCCTTTTGCATGTAGGGCAACGTTACACATCTGGGTCGCAGCCATTGGCGCAAACATAGAGCCGATATTGATTGCCATGTAAAACAATGAGAAAGCCGAGTCGCGTTGCGATTCATATTGTTTATTGTTATAAAGGTCGCCGACCATAACCTGAAGGTTACCTTTAAACAAACCTGTTCCGACTGCAATCAAAAGTAGGGCGGTGATAAGGATTATAAGAGACGATGTGCTGCGGATATCTGTCGGAATAGCCATTATGGCATATCCTATAAACATAACGGCAAGTCCGGTCACAACACATTTTGAGAAACTCCATTTGTCGGCAACCCATCCGCCAACAAGGGGCATAAAATAAACGGTTGCGAGAAATCCTGCATAAATCTGACCTGAAACGGTTGCGTCAAAGCCAAATTTTGCCTGGAGGAACAAAAGGAATACGGCTATCATGGTGTAATAGCCAAAACGTTCGCCTGTGTTGGCGAGTGCGAGCACATATAAGCCCGGTGGTTGATTTTTAAACATTACTAAAAAATGAGATGAATGATTGTTTGTTTATTTTGCTGTCAAAGATACACATAAAATGAAAAACAGACAAGCCATATCGTGTCTTAATGGCATTATAAGCCAATTTTTTTTGGAAAGTTTTAAATTTAAACCTAAATTTGCAGTGTGAAACGTTTCACATCATTAGACAATCAATCATTAATAAATAAGATTTTATCGACACTCTTTCTCGATATCGCATTAAAAAAACGATTTTTGAAAGGAGAATGAACGGACTTCATCGCATATTAAGTTTTCGACCCCAATTCAGTTCTGTGATATGGGGTGGAGATCGCATAGGTCAATATAAAGGAATTGAACTGTCGGGTTCAAATATTGGCGAAAGTTGGGAAATATCCGGGCTTCCCGGAGCCGTATCGGTTGTCGATGGTGGCGAGTTTGACGGAATGTCGCTCACAGAGTTAGCTAAGTCGTTTGGAGAATCCTTTTTAGGGCGGGTTGTTGCAAAAACATATCCTCAAACCGGATTCCCGTTGTTGATAAAATTTATTGATGCCCACCATAATTTGTCTTTGCAGGTTCATCCGGGAGAGGAACTTGCGCGCCGATGTCACGGTTGCAACGGAAAAGATGAAATGTGGTATGTGATAGATTCAAATCCGGGCTCGAAAATTTTGTGTGGTCTTAACCAAAAAATGACACCTGAACTCTTTGATAAGGCTGTTGCCGGTGATAATCTGATTGATTATATCGCCTCTTATGATTCAAAAAGAGGGCAGGTCTATTATATACCATCGGGAACTATCCACGCTATTGGCGAAGGCAATCTCATTCTTGAGGTGCAGCAGTCAAGCAATATCACTTATCGCATTTTTGACTATAATCGACGTGACAGTAATGGTCAGTTGAGGCCTTTACATATTAAAGAAGCCCGTGAAGCTATTGATTATACTTATTCTGAGGATAGCATTAATGGCAAAACCGAATGTAACATTGAGTCGAAATATTTCAGAGCTAATGTATGCAAAGTCACTGAAGACAAGCCTTTAAACATAATTGGTAACGGAGACTCATTTTCCATTATAGTTGTTATCGATGGTGAAGTTGAAGCTTCAACACCATTTGAAAAACGCAAATTCAAGCGTGGCTCAACGTTTTTGTTGACTGCCGATTTAGAAAACACAACTATATCGGGTAACGCCACAATAATGAAGGTTACGATTTAAAACTTTAATGTAGGAATGCTACCTACAAAAATTCTTTTTAATCTTCCCAGTCTTCTTCAAAGTCGTCATTGTCCTCTTCCTCTTCAAAATCTTCCTCTTCAAATTCATCTTCCTCCAGGTTGTCATCTTCGAATTCCTCAAATTCATCATCCTCTTCAAAATCGTCATCATCTGATTCTTCCTCGTCATCATAGTCCTCTTCAAAGTCATCTTCCTCGAAATCATCGCCATATTCATCATCTTCGTCAAAATCCTCGTCATACTCATCATCATAATCTTTGTCCTCAATGTATTCTTCGTATTCTTCCTCAAAATCATGATGCTCTTTATATTCAAAATCAATTATTCGCTCTGAACGAATTTTGGGTTCGGAGTGATTATTTGAAAACAAGTTGTTGAAAAAATTTAACAAAAGAATATTTTTGAGAAAATTAGAAAATGACATATAAATGATGATTTAAATTATTATCGGCAAATTTAAAGATATTTTGAGAATTAAATGGGGGAGTTGGTTAATTAAAATCTTAATTTAGCTTAAAACTGACAAAATGTCACTCTCAAACATGTGTCATAATGTTTGCTTATTTGTTATAAAGACAAAGCATAATTCAGAAATAAACAAAATAACTATAATCAATATGTCAG
>JAIDRE010000131.1 GCA_029061925.1 Muribaculaceae bacterium
CCTCTATGTCAAGCCCAAAATTGTCGATGATTTTCAAAAATTCAACGATCATGGGCGCAAAGTGGTGAACGTTAACGACAATCTTATTAATTCCGGCATCCTTTAATTTGAGAATTACACGTTGGAGCATCGGTAGCCCCCCAACCTCAACAAGTGCTTTGGGACGGTCGTTTGTGAGTGGGCGAAGACGAGTACCTAATCCGGCTGCAAAAACAAGTGCATTCATCTGCTTACAGTTCTTTCGGTGCAAATTCCTGTTCAATATCCTGCTCGCGATGCACGAGTTCAACTTTTACATTAAACTCTTTGTTGAGATGCTCAGCCATGTGTTGTGCGCAATAAACTGAACGGTGACGTCCACCGGTACAGCCGAAACATACCATCAAGTTTGTGAAACCACGTTCTTTGTAGCGCTGAACTGTTGCATCAACAAGAGCGTAACAGTGATCGAGGAATGTCAGAATCTCACCGTCATCCTCAAGATATTGTATAACGTTTTTGTCGAGTCCGGTGAACGGTTTAAAACGATCATATTTACCGGGGTTGTTTACGGCACGACAGTCAAAGACATATCCACCACCATTACCCGATGCGTCATTAGGGATACCTTTTTTATAGGCAAAGCTCATAACACGCACAGTTAGAGTTCGCTTCTCAAGTTCATCGGTAAACTGCTTCATCTCAACCAGTTCCTTAAGAATTGACTCAAGATAGGGATATTCGGGATATTCGGTTGTAAGCAATTCACGCAAATTAGCGATAGCATAGGGAACGCTTTGCATAAAGTGAGGCTTCTTCTCGAAGTAGCCTCTAAAACCGTATGCACCAAGAACCTGAAGTGTGCGGAACAAAACGAAATGACGCAAGGTCGAAAGGAATTGTTCACGATCAACATCAACATACTTGCTCAATGACTCAATATATACATCGATCATTTCCTCGCGCAAGCTGTCGGGAAAATTAGCCTTTGCTTGCCAGAGAAATGATGCAACATCATAATAATATGGACCGCGACGACCACCCTGGAAATCAATGAACCAGGGGTTGCCATCCTTAATCATCACATTTCGTGACTGGAAATCGCGATACATGAATGTTGAGCAATCATTCTCCATCAACACGCGAGCCATCTTGACAAAGTCATCTTCAAGACGATCTTCCTGGAATTCAAGTCCGGTTGCCTTCAAGAAGCAATATTTAAAGTAGTTGAGATCCCACATAATCGTTCTCATATCAAACGATGACGAGGGATAACACTTGCTGAAATCAAAGTTGTCTGTACCGGCAAACTGTATATCAGGTAACAGCTTCAAAGTCTTGGCGATAAGTTCTTTTTCGTCATTACCAAAAGAGCGGGTAAGACGACCCTTTTCAATCGCCTGGAAAAGTGACTGATCGCCCAAATCTTGCTGAATGTAAGCCAGATGATCATCTGAGACTGCGAGGACTTTGGGAACAGGTAAGCCTTTAGAGCCGAATTTATCAGCCATATAGATAAATGCCTCGTTTTCTTCACGAGAAGTACCGATTGCACCAATAATAGATTGAGGGCCTTCCAAACGGAAGTAACGTCGGTTAGAACCTGACGCAGGGAGTTCGATAATCTTTGCGGGCGGCTGTCCGATTATATCGTTATATAACTTTGAAAGTATGTCGGTATTCATCTGAAAAATATTTTAAACAAAGATACGAATATTTTTATCTAACTGCAACTTTAGTCGCATTTTTGTTGATTCGTACGATATAAATACCCGGCGATGGTACTCTTACAGTCAAAGCATCAGTAACAACGTTTGAAGGTGGATAAACCGCAGTTCCGTTTACCGAGTAAACCCCAACAAAGTCGTTATGTTTCAGATTTGAGATCATAATTGTGTTTGACAAAGTTGTAATTTGCGAAGTAACAGGATTTTGAGGCACCTCCTCAATTCCTGACATCTGAGCTTTGACAACTTTAATTTTGCAGATTGCGGCAACTGCATCAACACCAACCGAAACAAATGCTTCACCGACTCCGACAGCCGAAACGAGTCCGTCTCTGTTGACAGTTACGACATTTTCATTGGTCGATTTCCATTCGATTGACTCATAATATGCATTCTCGGGTTGAACCGTAAACGATAACTGACGTATATCACCGATCTCCAAAGTTATCTCCAACTCATTGATATTAACACTTTCAATAGCAATCTTTTCAATTGTAACTGTGACAATACATTCGGCTATAACGTCACCACATCGTGCCGTGATTGTCGCTACACCTTCGCCGACAGCTTCAATAAAACCGTTATCAACTTTTGCTGCCGAAGGGTTATCTGTGGACCAGACTACCGTATTATCAGTTACATTATCAGGGATAATCAGTGCATCTATTGTAGTTGACTGTCCGGGATGAAGTTCAATGGCAGTTTCTGATAATTGGATCTCGGTGGCGTCAATCGTGTTAACAGTAACGATGCACTCTCCTACTCTATCTTCACAAACCGCACGAATCACAGTTTCTCCTTTACCGACAGCTTTTACCAACCCGTTTTCATCTACAGTTGCCACATCACGATTGTCAGAACTCCAGACAAGGTCAGCAAGTCCATTCGGGTCATTTAAAACACTAAGTTGGAATGTCTCCTTAGCCATTAAAGTTATGTTACCCGATGACAGGATTAACATATCGCCATCTGCACGCTTAACAACGACCTTACACTCGTTTGACCATATTCCGTTTTTGAGGTTGAATGCCTGTATGCGGGTCTCGCCACCTGCAAGTGCCTTTACAACATTATCTTGAACGATTGCGACAGCAGTATTACTGATACGCCATTCGACATCAGCAAATGTCGCATCTGAGGGAGTTGTAGTCCAACTCAATGCACCTTCTTGTCCGACTGTTAGTTCCATTATTTCGGGGGAAAGAGTTATTGATTGCAGCTGTATCGGCTTGATTTGAATTTTAACTGAACGAGACAGTGAACCGATAGTTGCTGTGATTGTCACTTCGCCTTCATTCAAACAGTTAACTAAGCCAATTTCGTTCACTGTTGCCAGTTCCGGTTTGTTACTTGACCATACAACTGTTTTATCTGTGGCGTTTTCGGGCGTAACCTCAACCACTGCCTGATAGCTGCGTCCCATGAAATAGACATCGGTCGCATAGATTCCTTTAATCAAAAACGATTCAACCTTAATAGGAACGACCTCAACTTGACATTCTGCCGAAAGTTCACCAGCGGTAGCCTTAACAGTTGCCGTACCAACACCAATAGCTTGTAAGGTTCCGTCAGCCAACACCTTGACTACCGCTTCATCTGAGCTAATCCATGTGATAGTCATTTCTTCAGTCGGTTGTGGGATAACTGTTGCAGTAAGCTGAAACGATTCTCCGGGTGATAACTCAAGTGATGTTTCACTTAATTCTAATGTGGGGGGTAAATCAGGTGCGATAGGTTTCAATGCGACAAAATGGTCTGCACTGAAAACTGATTTATATCGGGCAACAAAAGCCGGTAATGATTCTTCCGGTACATGAATCTTTACGTTAGGATTCCCGTTCCAAGGGCTTATCTCTCCAGCCATCACAATATTAAATAAAGTCTCGGGATAAACTTCGGCATTGGGATTCTCAAGATAAATGTCTTCAATCGCAGTCAGAGCCGCACCAAACGCTTGATCGCTTATGTTTACAACGCTTGCCGGTATTCTTAACGATTTTAGACTATTACAGTTTATGAAAACATAATTTTCTATTGTTGATACCGAATTTGGAATAACGACCGACTCTAATAATCTACAATTTTGAAACAGATATTGAGGCAAAGTAGTTATTCCATTGCCAAGCTGGACACTTACTAAGTTATTACATGATGCAAATGCCCTATCCTTCAAATTTTTAATAGAATTAGGTAAAGTAACTTTATATACTGCACCACAAGCTCTTAGCGCTTGATCTAAGGAAACAATTGTATAGTTCTCATTATCATAGATAATCGATTCCGGGATAACAACGTTTGCCGCCAATGAAGCGTCCTTAACTTCAACGCGCCAGCTGGTGATATCAGCTGTATTATTGTTTGTATCAATATTTATTTGAAAGTCTAATCCACATATATTTTCCGTAATAGTTTTGGTCTCTGCGGTCATTGACAAAGTTACACAAAACAGTATTACAAGAGCTAATAGTCGAATCGGAAATGTTATAAATCTCATAAGATTGTAATGTATGAAATGTAATGAATCAATCGGTTTAGTCTATTCATTCAAAGTTAGGTATCATATAGTATTTATACAAATTTTAATAAAATAATTAATTAAATTTAACTTTAAGTCATTCCCTTATGCCACCAGTCTTACATTACATATAAACAAAAAGAAGGTACGTCATTTCTGACATACCTTCTATAAATTTGTAATAAAAATCTTCGAGATTTTTATGCCGAAACTCCGATTGCTTATTCAGCAGCGGGAGCCTCTTCAGCAGCAGGAGCTTCTTCCTCTGCATTAGCAGCGGCTTCTGCTTCAGCTTTAGCTGCAGCAATTTCAGCTTTTTTCTTAGCTACGAGATCCGCTTTAGCCTTGTTTTTAGCTTGTTCCTCTTCAAGACGCTGTTTTGCAGCGAGCTCTTTTTTGTCAGCCATTGAAGTCTTAACAGCATCTACAGCTGCTTGTTTTTTAGACTTCCAAGCATCGAAACGTTTTTGAGCTTCAGCTTCGTCAAAAGCACCTTTTTTAACGCCACCCTGAAGGTGTTTCATCAAAAGGACGCCTTCATTTGAAAGAATGCTGCGAACTGTGTCGGTGGGTTGAGCACCAACGTTAACCCAATACAAAGCGCGTTCGAAATTCAATGTTATTGTAGCAGGATTAGTGTTAGGATTATAAGAACCGATCCTTTCAATAAATTTACCATCTCGTGGTGCTCTGCTATCGGCGATCACAATAGGATAAAACGCATAGTTTTTACGACCATGACGCTGTAATCTGATTTTAGTTGCCATTGATTGTTTTTAATTAATATTGGTTTTGTATTGTTTAGCGACTGCAAAGGTACGACTTTTTCGTGAGTTGACAATATTTTTTACAACTATTTTATCAAAAAAGTCTATTTATAATGTTATTTATACTTTTTCAGAGCCTTCTACATTACGATGAGCCTTAAATCCTTCAATCAAAGAAGGCGCAAAAAGAATATAAGCCGACGATGCAACAAAGAAAAGGAACATAAATCCAATAAGTATCATCGGTTTTGAAGGCTTTGACGGACGAACAGGAACGGTCGCAGGCTGAACAACTGCAAAAACCGGAGTAGTTTCCTGTACTTTTGCTTCTGCCATTTTTACCTGCTGAGCAGCAGTAGTATAAACATTGAACGCAAGCTCTTTTTCGTTTTCTAGACGATCTATTTCAATAGATGCTGATTGTTTTGATAATCCTTGATTGCGATCGACGGCAGATGCATATCGTTTTTGAGCTTCATAATATTCGGCACGTGCCTCATCATTGATTTTCTTAGCATACTCCAAATCCTGGCGTGACTTACTTGTTCGGTAGTCAACTACATATTCTTTCAGACGTGCCATAACAGTGTCGGCAAGTTGAGCAGCGGCAAGAGCATCCTGTAACGTTGCTGAAATCGTAACAACAGATGTCTTTGTATCAACATTAGCCGAAATACAGCTATTAAGACTCTCAACAAGAGCCGCCTGTTTTGGTGTCAAATGGTAGGGATCTATCACACCATCTTTTTCGTCATCTTTATCAGATGAGAAAATCGACTTAACACCGCCGATAATCGCTCCGGGAGCTTTCATAATGTAACTCCACCAAGGCGCAGACGTATGATCTTCCAAAATTGATTGAACTGTTTCCTCTCCGTCTTTTGTATCAAGTTTAACATTAAGTAAGCCAACAGTGAAAGGTATTGACGACACAACATCGGGATACAATTCGGGGTAAACAGCATCGGCAGATGAGCCTGTTCCCATTGAAATTCCGGCTATCGATGCTAAAGCTCCAAGACCTCCGGCAGCCCCGGTCTTATTATTTGATGTTTCGGGAGCCAGTTTTACCGAAGCGGTGTATTCTTTAGGGATACTGAAAGCGATAACAAGTCCGCATACAGCACCAATCAAAGTCCATTTTATAATTGTGCGTCTCTTTGCCCAAAGTTTTGAAGCGAGTTCGAGAAGATCAATTTCCTGTTCCTCCTGATTTGGGTCAGACGTAATATTATTTTCGTTCATATTATATATAATAATGTGTAGTCACGTTATTTCTTGATAACACTTGCAATTGTTGCAGCCATTGTTCCGAGAGAAGCGGCACTTGAACCGATAGCCATCCATTGAGCTACAGACATACCCTCTTTCTTCTCCTTAGCCGGGACAATAATCTGACATCCCGGTTCTATCACAGCTTTATCAGCTCGGGCGACTTGTCCATTCATGTACACTACAAACGCACGACTCTTGTTGGCTGTGTTACCCCAACCACCGGCTTGGTTCACATAATATTTGTATTTCTTACCCGGAGTATAGATGACTGTATTGGGGAACAGTACCTCTCCCGAAATTTTGACGGTATTCACAAGCTCGGGAATCACAAGCTCATCACCCTCCATCAACACAAGGTCTTCAGGACCACCAGGATTTGACAATGCTTTGTCAAGGTCAATACCGACAGTATATGTATCACTAACGATAAGTTTATTTGAGGCAATAGAGTCGCCCGACATACGAGCAAGGCTCAAAGTTTCATCGCGAGCAATCTTTTCATCTTCTGTCAACTGACGAGTAAGGTGTGCGCCTTTCAAATATGCAAATTGGCTGACACCACCGGCACGATTAACCAAGTCTGAAATACGTTCGGTTCGTTTACCTAATGAATATTGCCCCTCAAAAGGTACTTCACCGGAGATTTTCACACGACGCTGTTCGACATAACCTGGAGAACGACGGATATCAACGATATCACCGGGCTCAAGTTCAAAGCCTTTTTCGCCATCCACAATAAGTCCATCTTTAACTTTCATAGTGAAGTTCTTTCCGATCTTTTCGCTTATGGTCATTGCATCATCGCTCTTAAGACGACGGGAAATATCGACTTTAACGATTGATGCGCCTTCTTTCATACCGCCTGCCTGAACAATCAAGTCTTCAATTGTCATGCCTTTGGCAAATGGGTATTCACCCGGACGGTTAACCTCACCTTCTATTGTAACGTCCTCTTTTGGTTCAAGTTCGTCGACAGACGATATGATAAGAACGTCATTCTTCTGTAACTGAACATCGGGAACTGTACCTTTAAGGATTCCACCAAGGTTAACACCGATTACGCTTGTTGAACGGTCGGGATTCTCACGGAACAACTGTACGCGAGATAGGAACGCATCTTCAGTAGGATTACCTGCAATCTTCACAAGGTCACCGACTGTATTAACGTCAATTCCGATTGCGTACGCACCGGGGTGAACGATTGCACCATCAACTTCAACACGGTTATCATAACGTTCATCAGCCTTACCAATTGTAACAATATCTCCGTCATCAAGACGAGAAGTTTCAAAATCGGTAGCTTCTACAACAGCCACGGTCTTAGCGCCGTTGATTGTACGGTCAATAGTAACACGGTCACCACGAGCTGACGATTTCAAACCTCCTGAAAACTCAAGCAAGTCAGCGACAGTCTCGCCCTTCTTCAACTCGTAAATCATCGGACGTTTAACTTCGCCCTCGATTGTTACAAGACGATCGTAAGCCGGAACGACGATGACATCACCTTCTTGAAGGCGGATATCGTTAGAACGTTTGCCATTAAAAATGTAATCATATATATCGGCAGTTGCCACACGACGTCCGTTACGTAAAATCTCAATCTGACGCAAAGATCCAGAATCAGTTGTGCCGCCTGCATTATACAATGCATGGAACAAAGTTGAGAACGGAGAAATACGATATGTACCTGGGAGCGAAACTTCACCCATCACGTCAACCTGGATTGAACGGAGCTGTCCGAGAGACAATACGATATCTGAGCCACGGTCAGCAACATCAGCATATTTCTGAGAGAAAATATTTTTAATACGGTCGTTAGCCTCTTTAATTGTCAAACCTGAAAGATAAATCGGACCAATCTGCTCAACAAAAATACTACCTTCCGGAGAGATTGATTCACGAATCTGAGCCTCGTTATTACCCCAAACATCGATAATCACCTCATCACCGGGACCAAGACGATAATCTGCCGGAGTTGCAAGGTTCTCATTGGGCTCGAATGTCAGGTCGCGTGATCTGAAAATATCCACACCATAAATTTTTGTCTCGTCAGTCGGAGTGTAGTTTTCATCAAACTGAGACCAGTACTGGTCATACTCGTCTTCGAAGTAAAATTCTTCGTCAACAATAACTTCCGTACCGTTTACAATTCGACGATTGTTTTGACCATTTCGGTTATACTGATTGTTATATTGGTTATTGTAATTATTACCGTTTCTATTGTTATAGCCGGTATTCTGATTCTGGTTCTTATTATTTTTATTGTAATTATTCAAAGACGAATTCTGATTCTTCTGGTTATTATAATTACCGGAATTAGAATTGCTATTACGATTGCGGGAAGGATACATCTGACTGTTGTCATAGCCATAGCTGTTTCCGCGCAAATTTGTATTTGCCGAAGAATTACGGTTTACCGTACGATCAACAGTCGATCCATTCTGGACACCCTCTTTATTCTGTTGCTCGACACGCTGTTTTATGCGACGAAGCTGGGCTTCAGTCACACCGCGAGCCATCAATTCTCTAATAATATCATTCTGAGACTTTCCATTATCAGTTGCTTTCTGAACATAATCAATCACCTGTTGATCAGTCATACGCGCATAGGCAACACCAATCGTTAGTGAGAGTGCAAAAGCAACGACTATAGAACGTAATAATTTCTTTGTCATGGGGTTTATATTCGTGGATATATTAAATATCTGCAAAATTACCAATTTCCCAGCTATTACACAACTTTAAATCACCATTTTTTAGGAAAACTCAACAAATACAACAAATTTAAACAATAAGGGGAGCAACCTCAGCCGCTCCCCTTGTAAAAATTATAATAAATTTGTCTATTTTTGCAGTTTAAAGCCTAATGTCAGGCCGTCATAGCCATCAAGCATTTTAGACACGGCTTTAAGTGACGAATTTCCGCTCAACGATGCAATTTTATCGACAAGAGTAATCAATCTTGACGCATCAAAGGTCAGTGAGATCTTATTTGAAGATTCGCGCGCAACATATCCGGTCATTGTGCCGATATTAACTTTTTTGGCAGCCTTGAATGCGAAGTCAAAGGTATATCCGTCACCGTTAGCTGATACTGTTCCTGACAATTTCACAGCTTTAAGTTTCATTGTGAAGGTTGAATCTTCTCCAAATTCGATTGTCAAATTTTTCAAACCTGCTTTTTCAAAATAAGGCTCAATCTTTTTCTCAATGGCAGACGCACCAGCCATACCACCTGCTTTTTTCAAAAGGTTATCACTCTTGAATGAAACTGCCGCGCCTTGATAATGCCAAGTTCCAACCAAGTTAGAGATTGTCATCTTGTCGTTACCGGTTAATTTGCCGATAGTACCGAGAAGATCACCGAGTTTACCACCATTCGAAGATGAAGAGGTTGATGAAGAGGTTTCTTCGGTATCTCCCTTACCAAGATTACCGAGAATATCCTTTAAACTTTGAGCCGATGCGTTTGAAAATGCAATGGCAACGATAATTACAACTAATAATGTTAGACTTTTTTTCATTTTAATTTATTTTAGTTATGATTTAATTTCAATTTAATCGACCTTCATCGTGATAAGAAAAATATCCCGATGATGTTATAATCAAATGGTCAAGCATGGTAATATCCAGAAGTTTAGATGCCTCTTTAACTCGATTTGTGATGTTATCATCCTGACCGCTTGGCATTTTGTTTCCGGATGGATGATTATGCACCAAAACGACGCCTGACGCAAGTCTATCCAACGCTGATTTCAAAATGATTTTGACATCAACGACAGTCATTGCGACTCCACCCTTACTGATTCGTTCCTTCCCGATTATCTTGTTGGAACGGCTGAGATAAACAGCCCAGAATTCTTCATGCTGCAAGTTTTCGACATTATGGCGCATCTCGCGATAGATTGAATTGCTACCTGTTATCGCAACATCCTTGTCGCGATTGGTTTCTATCTCACGTTGACAGCGTCGCCCGAGTTCTATAGCCGCAGCAAGCGAGATAGCTTTAGCCGGGCCAATCCCGGCATATCTACTTGACAGTGACTGAATTGACATTTGAGCCAATCGATCAAGTCGGTTATCAACGCCTGAAAGTATTTCACGAGAAAGATCGACGACCGACTTACCTCTCATTCCCGAACCAAAGATAATTGCAAGCAGTTCGGTTGACGACAGAGTTTCAATACCGTTTGCCAATGCTTTTTCACGAGGCTTATCATCAGGCGACATATCCTTGACAAGCCACGATGAATGTTTCTTGGCGTCAACGTCTTCCTCGAGTTCAATATAGTCGGATTGTTTCATTTCCCTTTTCTGATTAAAATTTCTTCTTCAACGTTGCGACCACGGCGAAAAATTATTTTGGTAACGTATGCCTTTATAAAGCCGAGCCCATATCCGCTCAACTGAATTATGCTCGCCGGAACAGCTTTTAATGCGATTACAAGCGATTTAGTGACACAAAGCGTGGCAACAAAAATTGCCGTCAAGTATACTACAAGTGGCAAAATCCAATAAGGACTGACAAATATTGCTAACAGTATCAAAGCGATTGAGCCCAACACGAATACAGCAGGGAGGAAATGTACCGCTTTCATCGAACCTGGATATAACAACTTCAACGTAATTCGCGACATTCCAAAGACATATACCTGTCTAAAGAACTTCTTAAAATCGACACGACGTTTATGATAGACATATTGGTCGGGGTACAGCGTCATTGAGAAGCCGGCATTACGGATTCGAGTTGACATATCAATATCTTCTGAAAACATCTCTCTAAATCCACCGATCTTCTCATATACTTTGCGAGCAAAGCCCATATTGAATGTGCGCGGAGTAAATTTTTCAAGACTGATTTTTCCACCTCTGATTCCACCCGTTGTTAAAAACGATGTCATCGAATAGTTGATTGCTTTCTGAGTGGTTGAAAACGACTCATGGGCTGCATCGGGACCACCGAAACAGTCAACCGGATTAGCCTCATATTGTTTCTGTAATTTCTCGAAATAATCTTCAGGTACTACACAATCCGAGTCAAAGAAGATAAAGTAATCACCATTAGCACGTTCCATACCATAATTTCGAGCGATAGACCGTCCTTCGTTCTCCTTATAGTAATACTGAATCGGAAACTTATCTTTGTATAGTTTCACCACATCTTCGCAAGGCTGAGTTGACCCGTCTTCTACCAAGACAAGCTCAAAATTATTGACAGTCTGACGCGACAGACTATCAAGTAAGTCTGTCACTTCATCAACGCGGTTATATACCGGAACAATTATCGAGAATTTCATTGCAGGCATAATATTTCAGCACATTCTATTCTTGTAATCATCATAATCAAAACGACGAAGCAACTCTACCACTCCGTCAGAGTGAGTAATAGATATGTCGGGATGATGAATTCCATTAAACATTGTGGTTTTAACCGTTGTATAGTGATTCATGTCTTCCAACGTCAGTCGGTCTCCAGGCTTAAGAGGGTCTTTAAAAGCCCAATCACCCTTATAATCGCCACTAAGACATGAATTACCACCAAGTCGGTAAAGATGTGAGTCGGGAGTCGGCTCTACACTCTCCTTAATTGACGGCATATAAGGCATTTCGAGCGTATCAGGCATATGGCAAGCAAATGAAGCATCGATAATTGCGGTTTTAACACCATCATTATCAACGACATCGACTACAGTCGTTATCAAATCGCCGGTTTGCCATGTAAAAGCACTCCCCGGTTCAAGTATAACGTTGAGCCACGGAAATTGTTCTTTAAATCGTTTTAAAATTGAAATAAGATGCTCGACATCATAATCTTTTCGGGTCATCAAATGACCGCCACCCATATTAATCCATCTTACCTCAGAAAGGTACTTACCAAACTGCTCAACAAACGCATCAAGTACCTTTTCCAAATCATACGAATCTGACTCGCAAAGCTGATGAAAATGAAGTCCTTCTATACCTTTTGGCAAATGATCGCAAATTTTTTCAGCTGTCACACCAAAGCGAGAACCGGGTAATGCCGGATTATATAAATCGGTTTCGATCACCGAACAATGTGGATTAACACGCAATCCCGGCGAAACACGCGACTCAGGATGTTGTCGGTTGTACTCCTCTACCCTATCTTTAAAGCGCTCAAATTGAGAGATAGAGTTAAAGGTGATATGCGTACTGCCGTCAAGATATTCTTCGATAGTCTCATCGGTATATGCCGGGCAGTAGGTATGAACATCATTGCCGAGAAATTCGCGACCAAGCTTCATTTCGTTAAGCGAACTTGCAGTCGAGCCTTTGCAATATTCCTTTATAATTGGGAAAGTTTTCCAGACTGCATTTGCCTTGAATGCCATAATAATATTCACACCGGCTCGACGTGCGACATCTGAAATCAGTTCAAGATTGCGACGCAAGCGGTCTTCATATATCATAAATACCGGAGTAGAGAAATCTTTACTATCAGCCATCATTCTATAATTTTAAAATGTGCGAATTTTAGAAGCAATGTTTTTTCCTCGTAGTTCTCAAATTTAACTTTGATACGAGGATCAGGAGAATCGCTGTCGATACTGTTAACAACGCCACGACCAAACGTACGGTGCTCAATTATCATTTTTTCAGTGAGTTCGGCCCATTTATGAGTAGTGTATTCATCGGGAGTTCCTGACAATGTGGGCGCTGTCGGAGTTGGACGAGAAGCGCCGAACACAGTACGCCGACTCTCAATCAACGATGGTTTTGAGGTTTGTGAGGTCTTTGAAGTTTGAGATGTCGAGTGGAATGATTCTCTATAACGAGCCTCGGGATTGACAAATGGTGAACGTTTTCCTATCTCTGTTCCAGAAACCGGACGCAAGAATTGCATATCAATATCACCGATAAACGGAGATTGACGTGTGGGCATAGTCTGACCGTTTCTGAAACGCGATTTGGCAAACGACATCATACAGAAGTTTTTTGCACGAGTCAATGCAACATATAACAATCGGCGTTCCTCCTCAATCTCCATTACATTATTTTTTGACATAGCCGACGGGAACAAGTCATCTTCAACGCCAACGATGAATACATTATTAAATTCAAGACCTTTAGCTGCATGGACGGTCATCAATGTCACCTTCGGCAGTTGTTGCCCGTCTTCGCTTGTCTCATCTTCTTTATCTTGATCGGTTGCCAATGAAATATTCGACAAGAATCCCGACATTGAAACATCAGGATTTTCTTCAGTTTCCCTTGATAACGAAACAAACTGCTCAGCACCGCCCAAAAGTTCCTCAAGATTCTCACGACGAGTGATATTTTCAGGCGTATTCTCTGATAACAAGCTGGTTATTAGACCCGAGCGTTGAATTGCAATCTTAGCTACAGCGAACGCATCTTGCTCTTCATTAACCGCTTTAATCAAGTCAGAGACAATCTCGACAAAACTGTCAATCTTTCGCCAGGTTCCCTTATTAAACAGGTCTCCAAATCTGAGGGGGTCATTCAAAACGCCCCACATGCTCAACTGATTTTCAGCTGCAGCATGGACAATTTTATTTATTGTGGTGTCGCCGATTCCACGTGCCGGAATATTGATAACTCGACGCAACGCTTCATCGTCATCGGGATTTACGGCAAGTCGGAAATATGCAACCGCATCCTTTACCTCTTTACGTTGATAGAACGACAGTCCGCCATATATTACATAATTAATATTAGCGTTACGCAACTGTTCCTCAAGCACACGCGATTGGGCATTCGTACGGTAAAGTATTGCAAATTGGTCAAGCGAATCACCCGTTTGTCGTCTGAGGGCACGGAGACGGTTCACGACGACCGAAGCTTCTTCCAAATCGCTGTAACAACCGACGACTTCAACACCCCCACCAACTTCATTTTTTGAGAAAACAGTCTTATCTATCTGACCTTTATTCTTTTTTATCAATGAATTAGCAGCTGCAACAATTGTCTGGGTCGAACGATAGTTCTGTTCAAGCTTGAAAATCTTAAGGTCGGGATATGTTTTTTTCAGGTTAAGAATGTTGCGGATGTTTGCACCACGGAACGAATATATACTTTGTGCATCATCGCCAACGACACAAAAGCGGTGAGACTTCTCGGTCAGTCGTGACACAATCAGATGTTGAGCAAAGTTTGTATCCTGATACTCATCAACAAGCACATATTTTAAATATTCCTGCCAGTGAGTCAACACATCGGGATTATCACGCAACAATGTATTCATATAATACAATATGTCGTCAAAATCCATCACGCCGGCAACAACACAACGAGTTCGATATGCCTGATAAATTTCACAAGTACGCGGACGACGAGCCGATTTATCTGAAGTCATAAGGTCTTTATCCATTGCGTAAGCCTCAGGCGAAATCAACGCATTCTTTGCTGTTGATATCGCATTTTGGATTGTTGACGGCTTATAAACCTTGTCGTCAAGTCCCATATCCTTTATAATCGTCTTAATCAACGACTTGGAGTCGGCAGCATCGTAAATCGTGAAATTATTTTTAAATCCGATACGATCAGCATTAATTCTGAGAATGCGCAAGAAAATTGAGTGAAACGTACCCATCCACAAACGGGATGCGGTCTTCATTCCGACCATCATTTCAATACGTTCTCTCATCTCACGCGCCGCTTTATTTGTAAACGTAAGCGCCACGATTCGATTTGGCTCTACTCCATTTTCGAGCAGATGAACGATACGACATGTCAGTACACGAGTCTTTCCCGACCCGGCACCGGCAATAACAAGCGATGGACCGTCGTCATATTCGACAGCCATACGTTGAGCCTCGTTCAGACCTTCAAAATATTCTTTATTTAAATTTAATTGCGCCATCAATCAGCGAAACTGGTTTGTTTGAGGTTCATAAACCATTCCGACAGAGAGAAGCTTGTCCTCAAGCTCTTTTTTATCGATTTCCATATCGTCACACAAACTTTCAAGCGAATCATACCTGTCACGTAGCAACGTGTTGATATAGCTGTATAACATTATGGGATCCAGCGGCAAATTTGCATTCAACATTCTTGAAATTTAATTTAAAATCAGGTTACGAAATTAACATTTTTCGCTGAGTAAAACAAAAAAACTTTATAT
>JAIDRE010000132.1 GCA_029061925.1 Muribaculaceae bacterium
GCACAAAATATTCTCTTATATTAGAACAAGTTTCCTCCTCAATGGTTTAATCGGCAAATCTATGAATTATTATCAAGTCCCTATATACTTATATAATTTATGTTTTTTACAAAGTATCTAATATTGACAGTGTGATAATACCTTCTCTTTTTGCTCCGAGATAAGTTCCCATACCTGTATTACCTCGCTTGCAATCTGTTGCCACAAATTTTCCTCCGATCGATAATGAATCAACCGTGATTGTGTCGTTGGCGTGAAGCTTTATATTGTTGGCATCGACAACTAAAAAGCGGGTTGGTTGTTCAACTTTTCTTATGCAACACCATTTATTCTCATTCCATTCTATTTTAATTATAATCCCTAAGTCAAGTTCCGAGGAAATTAATATATCATCCTTAGAAAATCCCGATTCGTTATCTTTATTGACTTTAGAACAGAATGCATACCAGTCGCGAAAGCCTGCATAACGAGCCAACACCGAGAGGGTGGTGTATGTTGGCGAATTAGTTGACTTCACATAGCCCCATAGCCTTTTGAGAGTTGATACCCCAAGGCTCTTGTTCGTTGCAGATTGAACACAAGTTGACAGACTGTCAAAGTCAGAAGGCGAATTGGGCTTGTGCCCGAATTTCAGTTCGACAGCCTGTTTCAATAATTCGATATTTTGTTCGTTATTCATCGCTTTTCAAATTTTCAACAAAGGTAGAACCTTAATATAAAACTTTAAGTATCTGTTTGTTAATAAATGATAATTTGAACTAAAATGAACCGATGTATCTATAAAAACTTATTGTGAACGTCTATAATTTTGCACTGCGAACGTAAAAAAGAGTGGAACTTATGGCGTAATATTCAGCAAATATTTCTATCTTTGCGTAAATTATAAAAAATTAAACGATGTAGAAATTTTTCTGACATAACGACATAATGTTTCAGAACTGCACTGATTTGATTCGTTGAAATCTCGCAAATTTCTAATTGAAGTCTTCAGATTACAGCAGCGATGATTCATCCCTATATCGCAGGGATGAACCGCTCTGTTTTTTCGGACTTCAAGGCAATGCGAGAGCCTCAACGAATGAAATAAACAAACGAGCGATTCATTCTTGCTTTTTTGTACATTTATGTTTTATAATACGAATTTTCAAACTTAATAAATCAATCATAAAATGAGAAATTTTCCATTTAAATCTTTTGCGGCTATTTATGTCGCTATTGTGTCAATATTTGTTACAAGTTGTGGCGTTACCTCCGATCCGGAAACTGAAAAAAAATTGGAAGGAACATGGCAAACCGAATATTTTGATACAGAAGATGGCGTCAAAGTAAAAATGACTTCTATTGAAACCTATTCACTTTCAGATCATAGGTACGACGCGCAAGTCGGAATGGAAATGACGTCTCCCATATATATGAATATTGGTTCGATAAATTATACAGGAACTTGGAAGGCTTCTAAAGAAATGGTTGAATGCAAAATTGACAAGCAATCGCTATCGTTCAAATTTTCAGACCTGCTTGATTCAAGCGATAAGCGAGAATTTAAACAAGAATTCTTAAAAGGCTTGGAAGAGAACGACTATGTTGAAGGTATGCGCTTTACATCTGATATAACAGAGCAATTTACGGCTAAGGATGACGAAGACGATACAACGATGATCTATTATCGTGTAAATTAATTAAGCCCCTAAAATAGTATTATATGAAACAATATAAGAGTGCTTTTTTATCATTTTGTTTTCCTATCTATTGTTTATATAGAGTTTTTAATGGTAAAAAATATACATCGGTTGATATAGCTTCAGCATGTACAAGTTATATCTTGAGTGTAATATTCTATTTCATATACGCCTTTAAAAAAGGACTCATCGTTTGGGATATCTATTCTCATACTCATTATATAGATGTTTTTTCCCTATTTATAAATGTTGTAGTTAGTTTTCTGGCTGGTGGAATAACTGCTCTTTATGGTTTGATTAAATTGCTTTTTGACGTCTTATGATATAAATAAAATAGATAGTTTTATGGACAGAACTTTAAAAATTGAATGGAAAGGTAATGACGGTGCAAAAGATCTCGTTATCCTTTATATTAATGACGAAAATACTAAATTTGAATTTGACCATAACGAATCCTTTGAGGCTGAAATACCAATTGAAGGGAATCAGTTGAATATAGTTATCAAGGTCGGATCAAAGTCAAAGGAGATAACTTGTTTTTCTCGAATAATAGATATTGACGAGACTTCGTCTTATTCGTGTTTGATAGGTGGAGCATTCACCCATATGGGCGGTTTTACACTGCAGCTTAGTAAACCTAATCAGGAGGTAACAGAAGAAGACCCCATATATTATCATAGTAATACCAGAAAATATATGGGAATCTTCCAGGATGCTTTTGTTTGCTTTTGTTTCCCAGTTTACGGATTTTATAAAGGCTTTGCAAAAAAGAAAAATTGGATATTTGATCTATTAGCAGGATGCTTCGGCTTTATATTAAGCTTAATATTCAGTAAAATGGCTGCATTAGAACACGCAACTGTTGTGTTGGGATTTAGAAGTGTTGAAATTCTTAAATACGAGCCATTCTCTATTTTGGATTGGCTAATCAATTTACTTGTTGGAGGAGTATCATCTCTGTTAGGTTTGTTCAGACTGTTTATTGAATCGTTTTTAAATTAATATATGTTTAACCAATTAAATTTTTTTGTTATGTATCAGTATCGTGTTTCATTTGGAGACGCTGTTTCTCGCGCTTTCAGTAATTATTGCAAATTTTCAGGACGTGCATCTCGTTCTGAATATTGGTGGTTCTCATTATTTACTTGTATCGTGAGCTGGATTTTTCTAATTTTAGGTTATTTTTGTGGATTTGATAGCTCAATCTACAAGATTGGAAATAATTTGTGGTCTCTTGTGATATTCCTCCCTTCGTTTGGACTTTTGTTTCGACGACTTCACGACATAGGTCGCTCGGGATGGAATTGGCTGTGGCTTTTGCTTCCGGTTATAGGATGGATTATTGTAATTGTTTACCTTTGCAAAGATTCAGAAATGTCTATGAACAAATATGGAGATGTTCCTAATGTAATTGGCTTGGAAGATTAATCGACGTTATTAGTGATTCGCCAATTTATAAAATTCTGAATATAGACTTAATCAAGCCTGATCTGATAATTTAGACTCTTAAAAGTTTTTTATAATCAGTTCAGGCTTATTCATTAAAACTCAATCTGACTTAGGCTTATGGCATATCTGTCTTTTAAAGAAATCAACGTTAATAAATTCGGAATATATCTTTTCGTTTTTTATTTTCTACTGCTAATCAGTTATATCCTCGAGACGTTTAATACCGTTGACGAAGATGAAATTTTATTAGTTGTATCGTCTGTATCTTCGCTTATTGCAATTTTACCGTGGTATTGGTTTGTGATGAGGTTAGATGAATCCTTGAAAGATGAAACTATTGAAAAAAGAGTTAAATGGATATTTATTCCTGTGATATTTAGCCAATTACTAAGTTGCGTATCTTCTATTGCATCAGTTGATTGGTTGGAAATTGTAAGTGGAGTAGCCGGATTGCTTGGATATTCCTATTATTTTAGTATTGGAGTTCGTTGCATACGTAAAGGAGACAATAATGTTAAAAAATTTGGGAATCTGTTAATCTATATAGGTATAATTGCAGGGATCTTCTTATTATGTTTAATGATAGTATTATTCATAAAATATGAACGGGGTTATATTTTAAATTTGCTTGGTTCTCTATCTGCATTTTGTTTTGTATATCCATTTATTTATATGTACAAAATCCTAAAAATGATTGAAATAAATAATACAGATGAAGATTTAAGTACAGGATCAGACATATCAGCACAAGTACAATCCGAAGAAACTTCAGTGATAAGTTCTGACATCCAAGTTTCAGATCAATCTGATTTAGATAATTTAGAACAAACCGTTTCTCTGTCAGACGAAATCGATACCTCTGAAATGGTTGAAAATGGGAGTCACGCTGAAGATATTGATGATATTAATGAATCAGAAATCTCAGGCAGTAAAAGAATAATATGGATAATAGTCGGAATAGTAATATTATTAGGCATTGCGGCTGTATTAGTTTTCAAATTTCTTAATCAATCAGATTCTCCAATAATGATTGAAGAGGAAGATCCTGTAGAGGAATTTGAAACAGAGTATGTTGAGAATGATAGTGAAATTCGTTTTGAGACCAATCTTGTTGACTTGATTCTGAACAAGCCATATAGAGAAATCGAAGGGCAGAAAGTGTATTATTTCACCGGAGAGTTTATTTATGACGACATTCATTCGCCGATAATGTTAGCTTTCTGTGAAAATCCTGATAATGCCGGACATATCTGTGGAATTGCCTACAAAAATTTAAGCAGTGATACTGTCCTTGATATGGACGGAATGTTTGCCGGAACTGAAATTACTCTTACCGGATACGATGGAGATAAACCTCTTGAGATTATTTTACATAGTATCAATGACGGCGCTTCAAAAATTTTTGGCGAGGCAACCTATGGTTTTCAAAATGCCTCTGTTGAAATTTCGTTTACTGATAATACATTCCCTCTTCCCGAATCAATACTGATGCTCGGAAAGAAAAATGTCCCTGAATGGACTGATTCTTCAGTTCTCGCGACTTTTGATAAAACCGATCTAGCAATTAAACCGCAAGAATGGATGTGTGATAACCTTTTTAGAAGTATGTCGGTTGGATTAGCAGAAACCGGACGATTTGAAGGTAAAGTTAACGAGAATTCAATAATTATGGAAATGAAGATAAATTTTGACGGAACCGTGTCCGGTCGATATTGTTATAGTGATAGGTCTGTTGCACGGCCGGGCGAGGAAGAAGATCGTAATTGGAATGAATTCCACGGAAATGTTCTTTTTGATTCCGCTGATAAGGCCT
The DNA here is from genome assembly GCA_029061925.1 of Muribaculaceae bacterium. Classification (GTDB taxonomy): domain Bacteria; phylum Bacteroidota; class Bacteroidia; order Bacteroidales; family Muribaculaceae; genus CAJUPY01. The sequence continues at coordinate 4,942 of JAIDRE010000132.1, forward strand.
ATGTGTTGTTAGAAGTTGAACTATACGATAGTCAGACTAAAAAAGAATATATACTTCTGGGATTCCAGTCATTTGATAAATGGAGTGGAAAGAGTTTTATGTTAGATAAGGATAGTCATAATGAGTTAACTTCACTTAATGACTTCGTAATTAATCCCTATAATAGATGACTAAATATGGTATTATAATCAAATTGACAAGCTTGATTTAAAGGGGAAAAGCGCCGGATTATTCTTCTAGCGCTTTTTTCATATATTCACTTCTTATTCTCTCATTTTCAACCGGATCGAGGCGGTTGATTGGTACACTGATTTGTTTCTCGTGCCATTCCCCGTCTTCCTTAAATTTACATACCACAAGTGTATTATATTCATAATAAGCATGGCTTAAACTTGTCCCAGTCATTTCCGGACGCTTTTCGGCAGTAGCTAATATATGTTCTAATTCCAAATCTTCACAATCTGGATTTTCACTATACTCTGTAACATAGTTTTCAACCTCTTTCATCATCAAATCAACTTGTGATATATAAGGGTAAAGCCGTTCTTCAAGCCATTTTCTCATATCTTGTTTTGCGAGCCATCGCCAGTGTTTTACTTCAACGAGCATACGCGATCTTGTCGTAGTCATTGTATCAATTAACGTTATGTGGTCTTGGAATCGTTGAGAGGTCACTTGTTCAAGTTTAGTAGTGAATTTGGCTTTAAATTGTTGATCGTTGATATCGGAATATTGGTCGACCTGATTACCCGGGATAATTGAATCTACATTATAATTTTCTGCTTCTTTAACTTTTATCGGATGTGATGCGATTGTTTTAACAGATGGCATCGGTGTGGAACTGATTTCGGCTAATGTATCAGTCTGTGGTTTATCTTGTCGATTAACTTCGTTTGAGACGATTTGCTCGGTTGAATCAATAGCTTTATCTGAGCCGGAGTTGACATAAAACCAAGTTGCACCTATAATGATTACTGCGCCTATTGTAGCGATAATCTTTTTGGTTCTCTCTCGATTCCTCAATTTGAGCGAAACGAGTTCTGCTATTTCATTTGCGTTAGATGGTCGTTGCTCCGGGTGAATAGAAAGACATTTGCGCCATACACTTTTCAGTCGGATATTCGTGTCAATAAATTCTCCAATTTTGCCTATTGAGTAAATATCAGAGGCGATGGTTGCTTTCCCATTGGCTTGCATATTTTCAGGTGCAGTGAAGCCTTGTGTTCCGCCGGGCAGGTCTAACAGATCAAAGCCAACGCCACGGCACAATCCAAAATCAATAATTTTAACAAATGCGCCGTCGCGTGTTATGAGTATGTTTGATGGCTTGAGATCGCAATGTACTATCTGACGTGAATGAATGTACGATACAGCAGAGCAAATCTGATTTATGAGATCGAGACGCTCTGCCTTACTCAATTTGGAATTCGATTTCAGGTATTCATTCAATGTTATTCCATCAATATATTCCAAGAGAATACAAGCGCCTAACTCCGGGACATTTTCATATCCGATTGTCGAGACAATTCCGCGGTAGGTCATCATCGAACCGATTACATATTCTTTTTTTAGAAGATTCTGATGAAAATGACTCTCTGTATAGGTTTCTTTTAGAGTTTTGAGAACAATTCGACGTCCTTTGTGAAGACAAGTATAAACCGCACACCATCCACGCTCCGATTCATGCAGAAGTCTAATATCAGCCCAGCTTCTATCTATAATCTGGTCTATATATTCATCGGTAAACAAAGAATCGGTATCGTTTTCGTTCATAAAGTTTGATTCGATTTATATAGAGCATTACAAATTTAAGGCTTTTTTACAAAGCAAGCAAATCGTATTCCGAAAATCCGGTCATTTGACCACTTTTTCGGAATACGATTTGGATATAGAGAAATAAGTTATTAATTTTGTATTCCGAAAAAATGGTACATGTACCATAAATCCGAAATAGAATTATGATGATAAAAAGAGAAAAATACCTTAACCAGCTAATAGCGAGTAAACATAACGGTATGATAAAGATCATAACCGGCTTACGTCGATGTGGTAAATCATATCTCCTGTTTAATTTATTCAAAAATCATCTTTTGTCAAACGGTGTATCTGATTCTCATATCATACAAGTTGATTTGGAAGACAGACATAATAAGGAACTGCGAGATCCTGATGTCCTACTCGCCTATATCGATTCAAAAATCAAAGATAATGGAATGCACTATATTCTCTTGGATGAAGTACAACATGTTTCGGAGTTCGAGGATGTATTAAATAGTTATCTAAAAGTTGAAAATGCTGATGTATATGTGACGGGAAGTAATTCAAAGTTCTTATCCTCAGATATAATAACGGAATTTCGTGGTCGAGGGACTCAAATTCATGTTTGGCCTCTTTCGTTTTCAGAATTTATGACGGTCGATACACGTCATCCACTTGATGCATGGCCCGACTATTATACTTATGGAGGATTACCTCATACATTGACACTTATAGATGAAGAAGCGAAAGAAAATTATCTTAAAGAATTATACGCAAAAGTATATATTACCGATATAAAAGAACGACACTCGATTCGTTCAGATGCAGAGCTTAAGGAATTGATGGAGATAATCGCGTCTTCAATTGGCTCTCCTACAAATCCATCTAAATTAGAACGGACATTTAAAAGTGTTAAGAACGTAAGTTTGTCAGATAAGACTATTGATGCTTACCTTTCGTATTTTACCGATGCGTTTCTCACAGAAAAAGCAATACGATACGATATAAAAGGGAAAAAGTATATCAACACTCTCTCAAAGCATTATTTTACAGATATGGGAGTGAGAAATGCCATACTTGGATTTCGTCAGACTGAAGAAAATCATATCATGGAAAATGTTATCTACAATGAATTAAGAATGAGAGGATATTCTGTGGATGTCGGTGTTGTGGAAACTCGTCCTGTTGGGGAAAAGGGCAAACGGATAAGGAAACAATATGAAGTCGATTTTGTAGTTAATCGAGGTAGTCAGCGGTATTATATCCAGTCTGCATTTATTATGCCTACAGATGCAAAAGAACGCCAAGAGTCAGCATCTTTACTTAATATTGATGATTCTTTCAAGAAAATCATCATAGTAAAAGATCATATAAAGCCTAAGCGCAATGAGGCTGGAATCATAACAATAGGTTTAATGGATTTTCTATTGAAGCCAGAATTACTAAATTGGTAAAAAATGGCTCACGTTCCCACGCGAGCCATTTCAAAAAAAGAACTTTTATTTTATGAGTATGCCTAAAACAATCTGCTATTTTGAGAAAATATTAGTTATTTTGAGGTTTTGATGATTCGTATTGCTGCGCCACCACCGGGAGCCAACGGCTGTTTCAGTTTTGTGCCGTGTTTAACTTTGACCGTGCGGATGCGGTAGGCTTGTGGATTGTCTTTCCAATGAGCGTCGGGCGCATCTTCATAGATTGTTGCAGTATAGCCGCCATCTTTTGGCAAGAAACTGAAATCAATAGTTGCTGTACGCCCATTTTCATCGGTGATTGCTCCGACATACCAGTCGTTTGAATTTTTATCAAGACGTGCTACGGTTATGTATTGGTTAGGTTCGGCTTCAAGATATTTTGAGTCAGCCCAATCAACCGGCACATCTTTGATAAACTGGAATGCATCGGGGAAGCGGTCATAATTTTCGGGAAGGTCACACGCCATTTGCCAGGGCGACGGCATTGTCAGATATAGTGCAAGCTGGCGAGCGATGGTTGTTCCTGCCTGTGAATCTTTACCCTCGTTGTAGTAGCTCATTTTTGTCTCAAAAAGTCCGGGAGTATAGTCCATCGGACCTCCTTTAAGACGGGTAAATGGCAACATACAGGTGTGAGAGGGGGGATTACCACCCATTGATTCAAATTCACCACCACGAGCCGATTCCTGAGCGAGCCAGTTGGGATAGGTACGGCAAAGTCCGGTTGGACGCGGAGCTTCGTGGCTATCAACCATTATCTGATAGTCGGCAGCACGTTCAATCACGTGACGGGCGTGGTCAACCATCCACTGCGAGGTATGATGTTCCGAGCGGGGAATAATTGCACCTACATATCCGGTCTTGACCGCGTCATAGTTGTTGTCTTTCATAAACTTGAACGCGCGGTCAAGCTGCAGTTCATAGTCGGCTGCATTGGCTGCTGTCTCATGGTGCATGATGAGCTTGACACCTTTCTCTTTGGCATAGTCGCGGAGCAGTGGCAGGTCAAAGTCGGGATATGGCTTGTCAAAAAGGAACTGGCGGTTTTTGCGGTAGCTTCCCCAGTCTTCCCAACCTTCATTCCAACCCTCGACAAGCACGCCGTCAAAGCCATGTTTTGCCGCAAAGTCAATATATTTTTTGACATTTTCAGTGTTGGCAGGGTGGTGGCCGTTGGGAGTCAGCTTGGTGTAGTCGGTTACACCGGGTTTGGCGAGACCGTAGTCTGAATAAGCCCATGTCTTTTGATTTCCGGTAAACATTTCCCACCATACGCCGACATATTTCATCGGTTTGATCCACGAGGTGTCTTCAATTTTGCACGGCTCGTTGAGATTGAGAACCAACTGAGACGCAAGGATGTCGCGGGCATCATCGCTGACGATGAGAGTACGCCACGGAGTGTTGAACGGCATCTGAAGGTATGCGCTAACACCGAGACGGTCGGGTACAAGATGAGACTTCATCGAATATTTTTCGGGGTCAACATCAAGCAGCATAGCTGGATAGCCGTCAAGAGCAGCCTCGTGGATGTTGATATACACGCCGTCGTTGGTCTTGATGAGCATCGGCGTTTGAATACTCAAACCACCGGCACGCTGAGCTTCAGAATGTTTGCGGTAGCTCGACAGCGCCTTTGATAAATCGGTAAAATTAGTTTCAGACCAAAGATATTCGTCGGTGTCATAATCGCCGGGGATGCAAAACAGCTTGTGGTTGTCGTTGAAGTTGAATTCGGTAACTTCATCTTTAATAGTCAAGTGGTTAGACCCTTTCTGTACCGGCAATTCATAACGAAAACCGAGCCCGTCGTTAAACACTCTGAAACGAATTGTCAAACCTCGGTTACCATCTTTGCCTTCGAGTTTGACGGTCAATTCGTTGAAGTTGTCACGGATTGTTGAGTATTCGCCCCAAACAGGTTCCCATGTACGGTCAACCGATGCGGTATCGGTGCTGACAATATGGAAGCCGTCGGTCAGGTCGAGCTGGTCAGATTTAAGACCAAGCGTACTTGCCGTTACCACAGGCTTGTTTTTGTAGTCAAGCGTGTAGTATGGCGCACCCTTAGGCGTTAGTTCAAAATTGAGAACCAGATTGCCGTTGGGCGAGGTAATGCTGACAGCCGCCATATTTAAAACAACTGCCAACATCGAGAGTATTGCTGATATTTTTTTCATTGAAAAAATATGAGTAATTAGTTCATAAGAATAGTATATGCATACGGTTCGAGTTCAATCATCATCGGAACGGTGGTTGAAGCGCCGGTAAGCATATTTTTCATTGAAGTTCCGTTCAATGCAATCGGCGATTTGATTGACTGAGTTTCGCCGGTAGTGTTTACTGCCACCAAGAGTGTGTGACCTACAATGGTGCGGGTAAAGCAGGCAACCGAACGATTTGAGTAGTCAGCCAACGTTCCGCCACGCACTTTTGCCGATTCGATGAAGGCGCCGTTAATAGCTTTGTATTCATCAGAGATGGCAGTCGAGAAGTCGAGAGGATTGTAATTAAAGAACGAGAGCTTTCCGGTCAAGCCTTCAACATCCATTGACGAGTAAATCATCGGGGTTCCTTTGCCACAGAGCATTGAAACGAGAACGTAGGCTCCACGAACGCCTTCGGGTGTACCAAACAGTGTTGCAACGTTGTTTTCTGATGCAGTATCGTGGTTGAAGACAAAGCGCATCATAGATTTGTCGTCGGGTACTTTTTCAAAAGCCTCTTTGGCTTCTTTAACGATGTTGGCAGGAAGACCGCCGGTAAATGCTTTTGAGATTGCGGTGGCACAATCCCAGTCATAAATCATGTTGAAACCGTCGGCATAATATGCCGGGTCTCCGCCCTCGGCAAGCATTAAGAACTCTGAATTTTTTGCTCTTAATTCTTTGATTACACTGTCCCAGAACTGATGGGGCAGGCCGTCGGCATAGTCACATCTGTAACCATCGATTGAGAACTGGTCAACCCAGAACATCATGGCGTCTTTCATCGCAGCCTGAACTTGAGGGTCATTGACTTTGAGCTGGGCAACGTCGTTCCACCCCAAAACGGGAGATGAAATCTCTCCGTTGGCATTTTTCTGATACCAGTCGGGATGTTCGGTAATCCATGGGCAATCCCACGCGGTATGGTTGGCAATCCAGTCAAGAACTACTTTCATCCCTTTGGCGTGAGCTGTATCGATGAGCTTTTTAAAGTCGTCCATTGTTCCGTAACGTGGGTTTAAAGCCTTAAAATTGCGGATACAATAAGGCGAACCAGTCCCTTTGAGTTCGCCCGGTTCGTATATAGGCATAATCCAAAGGATGTTACAGCCCATGTCGGAGATGCGCGACAGCTGATCGGTAATGCCGTTCAAGCAATTGTTCTCGCCAAAGAAACGAGGATTTGCCTGATACATAATGTTTATTGACGCAGCTTCTACATCGTCGGGAACTTCAGGATTATCGGGAAGCTCATTCTTGTTAGAAGAGCAAGCGGCGGTGGCTAAAGCCACCACCGTTGCAAAAATAGATTTAAAAATTTTCTTCATATTATTTTACAGTAGCTGACTCAGGGTTAGCAGTGATAAAATAATTCTTGTCAAGATTGATGGTCGCGGCATCATATTGTTTGTTATTATCACCGCCATTGTTGTTGAAAATGAGGTTTTCAACGCCACCCATGCTGGTAATGGTCAAAACTTTATAAGTAACACCGTCGATAGTCTCTGTTTCAGTCGGTTTTTCACCCGGCCAACCTCCAAAGATTTCTTCATCGCCCCATGCATATACATAGAAGTCGTCCCAACCGGTTTTGTCTTCGATGTATATTTTGAATTCTCCGGCTTCGGGCTCGGTGATATCAGCTTGAATTGCATTTGCAAGCACGATGTAGTAATCTTTTTCAAGAGTAACTTTCAAATCTTTGGTTTGAGCACCGTTGTTATTGTTGAAAATAAGATTTACTTCTTCTCCGCTACCGGTCACGGTGAATACCTTATAGGTGTTCGCTCCTACGACTTTGGTTTCGGTTGTCGAAGCACCCGGCCAAGCGCCAAATACCTCAGCATCGCCATAGGCATACACGTAGAGCGCATCCCATCCGGTCAAATCCTGAACATAGATTTTATATTCCTGTGGTTCGGGTGCCGAAGGTTCAGTTGGCGGAACGTAAGTGTCGGGATCAATCTCTTTAGCGCCCTTAGCGGTGAGTTCGACATAAACGTCACGGTCGAGGTTGAACACGACAACATCGTCAAACTGTTTACCGTTACCATTGTTGATGATGACATGTTCTTCAAGGCTACCGTTGCAGTTGGCTGCACCGAGGTCATAATAAAGATATGTCACACCTTTAATTACTTGTGTTCCAGTCGGCGACATGCCAGGCCATGCTCCATTCAAGTCATTTACAGTTCCCCACATATAGACATATACATCGTCCCAACCTGAGTTGTTGGCAATGAAGATTGTATATCCGTCGTGGTTAACTACGTTGCCGGGGTCAAATTCATTGACAGCATCGGGTGTTAACTCAAGATAGAAGTCTTGGTTGAGAGTTACGTTATAGTCGGGAAGTTGTTTGCCACCTCCGTTGTTGTTGAAAATTAGGTTGATGTTCATTCCTTCGTTCGATGCACCGGTATCGAAATATTTGTAGAGCACACCGTCGATTTCAACTTTACCGGTCGGTTTAATACCGGGCCAGCCACCAAATACTTCGGCGTCGCCCCATGCATACAAAGCAAGGTCTTCATATCCTGAATTATCAACCACGTAGATAGCATAACCATCGTGAGTGATTTCATCGGGATTTGCAGGTTTGTTGAAGTATTCAGCCCAACGATAAACGATTACGTTCATACGCTCGCCAACTTTGGGTGACTCGGTGTGAACAACCGGTTGATTATCAAGCGAACGTTCTTCGCCCTGAGGTTCTGAATAGAATGTATAGCCGTTGGCAAGAGTTTTGCCATTTACAAAATCGGCGGGATTGAGGTAGATACCCCATTTAACGTCGGTGTCGGGTGCTTTTTCAAGTTCCCATTTCGGGTCACCTACGGCAGCCATTCCACCGTTAAAATCACCGATAATATAGATTTTATCGGTAGTCATTGTTCCTTGTGGCACGATAACTTCAAGAAGTTGGTAGCCGGGTCGCAACTCGAAGCGAGGAAGTTCGCTTTCAAATACAATCTCTTCTTGAGAGCAACCGGTTAAAAACGGCAGCAATAATAAGAAAAAGATACTGAATATATTGAGTTTTTTCATGTTGACTTCTTATTTATAGTTAGGATTCTGAACGAGACCGGGGTTAACCATAAGGGCAACCTGGGGAAGAGGATACCACTCATATTTGCGATCACGCTGAGCGGGCATCTGGCGGTCAGTTTCAGACGCACGTCCAAAGAACCACCATTGACCTTGTGTAAACTTGTCAAAACGACGGAGATCGGTACGGCGACGACGGCCTTCGTCCAAGAACTCAAGACCCCATTCGCTCAACATCCAGTCAGTGTCAAAGGCATCGAAGCCCGGTCCCGGAGTTTCGATTTCTGAAGCGTTGGCTGCTGTATAGTAGCGTTGACGAACATCGTTAACAAGTTCTTTTGCTCCATTAGCATTTCCGGCACGAAGTTTACATTCGGCGAGTGCATAATATACTTCGGCAAGACGGAATTCAACCTGGTCGGCATCGCGCCAGTCAGCACCAACTGATTCGGGATAAATCGGGTAGCGGAGAATGCGATAGCCTGAGTTTGTCATACCCCAGCGAGGAGACATAACGGTTTCGAGCGTACGACCCAAATTGGTGAATGTGCCGACTTGGTCAACATAGATGAGCGGTTTATCCTGAAGGTCGGCGTCAGCGAGAACGTCAGACCCGTTTGAATAGTTCTTTTGAGGGCCCATAGCAAGGATACCTTGCCAGTTACCTGCCGCATCGCTTTGGAACGGTTGTTTACGTATGTCTTTGTCGTTCATACGGTCATAGGGTGCGCCGAGTTTGTCGCCATAGTCAAAGATGAAGCTTTTGCCGTCAGAAGTACCGCAAATGTCGGTTCCTGCCATGATGTATGCTGTTCCCGAGTTGTCTTTTGAAGGAACGAGACAGGTACAGTTCCAACCACCTTGGTCACAAGAGTAACCAAACATTTCATCATAGTTATAAGGGAGGAAGGGTGTGTTTCTGTTATTGTTTGTCAAACGACCAGCTTCCATAGCAAAAGCAAATACAACTTCTTTACAAGTATTGTTGTTGATGCTGTAGATGTCGCGGTAGTCTGACGCAAGGTTGTATGTACCGTAATCGCCATTGATAATTTCCTGACAAAGGGTTGCACAGTCGTTGAAGTGATCTACACCTGTGAAAATTTTAGAGTTAAGGAGAAGACGCATCTTCAACATACGGTTCATACCTTTATTCATGCGGTTGCGGGTTGCGCTTGAACCGTCTTCAGCGGTGAGGTCGTCAACGCAGGCGTCGAGTTCATCAACGATGAAGTCCCATATCACTTGACATCCGGTGTTGAAATCGGTGTCGGCTGAGCCGGGAATATCACCGCCAACCGAAACATTGAGAGGGAGCGCTCCGCCCCAAAGTTCAAAGTTATTGTAATATGCCCATGCACGCATTGTGCGAACTTCGGCGATATATGATTTCAATGAAGCCTCGGTCATGCCAATTGATGACGGGTCAAGATTCTGAAGGTCATTGATGAGGGTGTTACAAAGACCGATTGTTTCCCATGCGTGTTCCCATGCCTGACGTATAATTACCGATTCAGAGTTCCATGTTTGGGTTGAAAGCACAAATTTTTGAGCCTCGTCATAACCCCATGCCCCACCGTTCCATGAACGCCATGCGATTTGGTCAGCAGGAAATTCGTTGAGATACCAGAAGTATTCAAGAAATCCGCTTTGGGCACTTGAATAGATTGAGGCAACAGCTCCCTTAACGCTGTTTTCGTCCTGATAGTAGGTCGAAGCGTCAATGCGGTCAAATGTTTTTTCGTCGAGATCGGTACATGACCACGCGCCGATTGCGATTGCGGTTGCACTGAGCAAACCGGTTATATGATTCATTATTTTCATAGAGTCAAACTGTTAAGGTTAACGGAAGCGTAGTGTTACACCAAGAGTGAGCTGAGTTGCTGAGGGATAAGCCGATGTTACGTCGATGCCCGGAGTGATACCGGTTGATGTAACTGCCGACGGATCGGTACCGGTATATTTGGTTAGCGTAAACAGGTTCTTGGCTGCAATATAGATGCGCAGAGTGTCAAGCAAACGACGGTTCTTGATTGGGAGAGTGTAACCGAGTGTTACATTTTCGAGCTTGAAGTAGTCACCGTTTTCAAGGAAGTATGATGAAATCACACCACCACCCGACCAGACGTCGCGGTCTTTAAGATATGTGCTGCGTAATACGTTGTCGCTACCGCTGCCTTTAAGTCCCATGCCATAACGACGCATGTTGAATATCTGGAATCCGAATGCTCCGTTAAACATCATGCTGAGGTCAAACTGTTTCCATTTAACGGTGTTGTTCCATGTGAGGAAGTGCTTGGGTGCACCATCGCCAATGTAACGTTTGTCTTTTGGATCGGCGGTTGAAGCAAGAACTTTTTCGCCGTCAGCCGAGTAAACAAGCATGTTGTGGTTATCGTCAACTCCGGCATATTCATAGCCATAGAACTGACCTATTTTACCACCTTCTTCAACGCGGAAGAAGTATTCGCTTGTTCCTACACCCGGTTTCTGATATAGGTCAAGATATGAAGCCTGATAGATTTGATTAGAGAGTTTGGTGAGTTTAGTTGTTCCGTATGAATAGTTAACTCCTGTTGTCCAAGTAACTGGCTGATTGATTACGGCGTCAGCTGTGAGCGCAATTTCAATACCGGTGTTACGGGTTGTACCAACGTTCACGAGAATGTCGGGATAAACGTATGGTGGTTGAGGAGCTGTGTAGTTGTAGAGAAGGTCTTGTGAACGACGGTCAAAATATTCGACTGATCCATATAAACGGTTGAAGATCATAAAGTCCACACCGTAGTTGAGGCTCGAAAGTTTTTCCCATCCGAGTTCGGGGTTAGCGTTGTTTGACGGACGATAACCGGTCACCCATTCGCCATCGATGAGATATGTACCGTTGGGCGAGTAGGTTGCCAATGATTTATAAGCATCAAAGTCGCTACGTCCGGTAACACCATATGAGATACGGGGTTTAAGACTCTGGACAGTTTGCACATAATCAACAAGGAAAGGTGCTTTTGCCATTTCCCATGCGATTGATGCTGACGGGAATGAACCCCATTTTTTGTTAGCACCAAACTTGGTTGATCCTTCGTGGCGGATTGAGGCTGATGCGATAATCATGCCTTTCCAAGAGTAGTTTACACGTCCAAAGAAGCCGATGAGAGCCGATTGGCTTTGACCACCATACATTTGAGCTTTACCGTCTGAAAGCCATGTACCTGAACCGATACCGTTCCAAAGAGGTTTGTCAAATGTGAAGTTGTTGTTTTGCATGAACATTTGTTCCCAGTTTGAACGTTCCCAAGAGTAACCGCCAACAACTTTCAAGTCGTGGTCGCCACTCTGGAAGCCATAGTTGGCAATCCATTCAACTCGGCTTGTCCACCATTTTTGATATTGTTGTGAAGCACGACCTGCATATCCGCCCCAATATGATTCACCCGATGTGGTCGGTGTGTAATAGTTGCTTTTGAGGTCATTATAATTATATGAATATGAGAGGGTAGTGCTCACGTTGTGGTTGTCGTTATACCAGATGTTATATTTGACATCGACTGTTCCAAGCAGATATGTGCGGTTACCGCGAGAAGTGTTGACCTTCAATTGTTGAACAGGGTTTTTGATGTCGGTTGGCGATGTCGGCTGATAATATGAACCGTCTTCATTGTAAACGGGAATGGTCGGGTTCATGCCGAGTGCAGTGTCAAACATACCGCTGTCGCCCCATTTCTCCAATACTCGGCGAGCGTTGATTGAACTGGTGATGCGGAGGTGATTGTCAAGTGCATTTGCCGACACGGCTGCACGGCCACCGAACTCTTCACGATTGCTGACAATATCAAGACCGTTGGCCTTCTTCCAGTTAACCGATGCGGTGTAATAACCACCATTTGCAAGTGAACCGTCGATTGCGAGATATTGGTTGGTATCGTATGACGATTTGCGGGTGATGAGGTCATACCATTCGGTACTTGCACCGTAGTCATTACCGCGACGGGCAAGACGCCATTCGTATGGAGAGAGTACTTCGGGTTTATCTTTTATGAATGCAAGTGCACCATAAGAATCGTAGGTAATGAGCGGAAGTCCGGGCTCACCTGTTCCTTTCTTGGTGGTGATAAGGATTACGCCGTTTGCACCTCGCGTACCGTAGATTGCGGCTGATGCGGCATCTTTAAGAACTGACATTGATTCGATGTCTTGGGGCGCAAGTGTGCGGATATCGCCGCCTGCCACACCGTCAATTACGATGAGGGGTCCGTTCCCTGCACTGAGTGATGTCGCTCCACGAACTTGAAGAGCTGCCGAACCGTTAGGGTCAGCTGAAGCCGTGCTCGATACGTTAAGACCGGCAACTTTACCGGTGAGCATTTCCATCGGGTTGTTCATTGCCCCCTTCTGGAAATCGTCGCG
>JAIDRE010000133.1 GCA_029061925.1 Muribaculaceae bacterium
CTTAAATATAATATTCATCACCCAAACAATAAAATATGTTATGAACTTGAAATTCAAGAAAGTTCTTTTGTCTGCAACCATTTTTGCAAGCCTATTTATAGATTCGCAAATGGTAGCGCAGAATACATCACCAGCCGACACTATTAATTTTTACGACATAACTGCAGCTCCATCTTCTGTCATGCCGACAAGCTGGACATTTGATGATTGCCTGTCATGGGCGTTGAACAATAATACTGATGTACGCCGGACTATGCTCAACATTCTTACAGCAAGACAGGATCTGCTTTCAGCAAAAGACGAATGGTTACCCACGGTTGACTTTTCTACGAATCAGGGGTTCACTAATTATCCGTCAACTGAGACCGGCCACAAAAGTAATATCTACAGCAGTGCCTACAATGTTGGTGCATCGTGGACTGTATGGGATGGTAACGTTAGAAAATATCGCATAGAATCAGCAAAACTTCTTGAGCAGCAACAAGGTTTGACGGGTGACAACATTGTAAAAACATTAAAACTTGGGATTCTTGAAGCATATTTAAATATAATGTATGCCGGAGAGGCTGTAACAATAGCCCGACAGACACTTGAAGTGAGTACATCTCAGGCTGAACGCTCTAAAAGGCTTACTGAATCAGGGCTGACCTCGCGTGTAGAATCTGCTCAGATGGAAAGTCAGCGTGTTCAGGATGCTTATAACTTGACTCAGGCAATAGGAAATTATGAGAATGCCAAGCTTGCTCTAAAGAAGATTCTTATGTTGGGCATTGACTACAACCTTAACGTTGATACAGTTCAATTCCCTGATGCTGAAATTCTCGCCCCGTTGCCTGACAAGATTGAAGTATTTAATCTTGCAACCGAGTGGCTTCCCGAGTTAAAGAGCAATAAGCTCTCTCAATCAATATATGCTAACGACATAAAGATTGCCAAGGCAGGACATCTACCCTCGATTGCTTTGCAAGGTAATGTCGGAACCGGATATACTTCTGGTAATGGTAATAGTTGGGGTTCGACGATGAAGTACAATCTAAATGAAAATATCGGATTGACACTGAGAGTTCCTATTTTTGACGGAAACTCAACTAAGCGAGCTGTGGCAAAGGCCCGTCTTGCCGAACTTGAATATGATCTCAATAAAAAAGAGCTACTTGACAATCTTTCACAAACAATTGAAGGATTATATATTAATGCCATCAACGCCCGGGCAAAATATGAAGCAGGATTAGCTCAGCTAAGTGCCGTACAACTCAACGATGAACTTGTCAACAGGCAATTTGAGCTTGGTTCGGTAAATCCACTTGACTTACTCACAGCCCACAATAACCTGCTTAATGCGCGCCTTGAATTGCTACAAAGTAAATATATGGCGATACTGGCACAGAAAACAATACACTATTACGCTACCCAGCAATTGAATTTGAAATAATTATAATAATCAGATAATGAAAAATGTGAAACTAACAACGAGATGTATTCTCGTATCGGCAATTGTTACTACGCTATCAATGAGTTCTTGCTCGAAAAAGGCTGAGTATGAACTTGATACTTATACAGTTGAGCCCACTTCACTTTCTGAAATTGTCACTGCCACCGGAACGATGGAGTCAGTGACTTCAGTGGATGTCGGTACTCAGGTCACCGGTATAATTAGCAACCTTCTTGTTGATTTCAACGATGAAGTTACCAAAGGTCAGCTTATTGCCGAAATTGATAAGACGGTTTTACAAAGTGAGTTGCAGAGTGCCGACGCCACACTTGCCTCGGCTAAAGCCACCTATGATTACGCCAAAATAAATTTTGATCGAAACAAGGCGCTACACGCTGAACAGCTTATCTCTGATTATGATTATCAGACAAGTGAAAAAGACTATGATGTGGCTAAGATGGCCTACCAAAAAGCTCAGGCCGACCGTGTAAGAGCCGCTAAAAACCTGACATATGCCGAGATTACTTCACCGATTGACGGTATAGTCGTTTCACGAGAAGTCGAAGTTGGTCAGACAGTCGTATCTAATATGAGTGTAGCGAGTCTATATATTATTGCCGATCTTGACCACATGCAAGTAGTTGGCAATGTTGATGAAGCCGATATAGGTCAGGTAAAAGTAGGTCAAAGTGTAACTTTCACTGTTGATGCCTACCCTGATGACACATTTAACGGAACTGTTACTCAGGTGCGTATCAGCCCCACGACAACAAACAATGTCGTGACATACGAGGTAATTGTATCTACAACTAATCCCGAACATAAACTTATTCCCGGAATGACTGCTAATCTTTCAATCTACACCCTTCAGATTGAAGATGCCATTGCAGTGCCATTGAAATCCTTTAAATTTGAACCGATGGAGATTGAAAATTCATCGTTACCAAAGCCCCAACCATTGGATGGACAGGCAGCTCATTCTCTGTGGATAGTTCGAGACAACAAACTGGTACAGACCGCTGTTGAACTTGGCATGAAGAACAGCATTTATCAACAGATTGTTTCAGGTCTCAAAAAAGGTGATATAGTAGCACTTCAATACGAGGAAAAACAGGCTGGATACAATGCGTCTAAAGCCCAGAATAACCCATTCATGCCAAAACCACCCGGCTCTAACAAAAAGAAATAAGCCATGGCAAAGGAAATTATAAAAGTCGTAGATCTAAAGAGATATTTTAAGGTTGGCGACGAAACGGTAAAAGCCTTGCGAGGTGTATCATTCACAATACATGAGGGTGAATTTGTTACAATTATGGGTACATCAGGCTCGGGAAAATCTACCTTACTCAACACGCTGGGCTGTCTTGATACTCCATCTTCCGGAGAGTATTACATTGACGGTATTGCAGTGAGTGGTATGGGAAAGAATGAACGTGCGAAGATTCGCAATCGCAAGATAGGGTTCATATTCCAGAATTATAATCTTTTGCCTAAAACAACCGCTCTTGAAAATGTAGAACTTCCTCTCTTGTACAATCCCACAGTGAGTGCAAAAGAACGTGCTGAACGTGCCGAAAAGTGCCTTCGTGAAGTCGGACTTGGTGAGCGACTTTACCACAAGAGCAATCAAATGTCAGGCGGTCAACAACAACGTGTGGCAATAGCGCGTGCCCTCGTCAATAATCCGGTCATAATACTGGCTGACGAGGCTACCGGAAATCTTGACACTCGCACATCATTCTCAATTCTGACCCTTTTTCAACGACTTCATAAGGAAGGAAAGACAATTATCTTTGTAACTCACAATCCCGAACTATCATTATATTCCTCGCGAAATATAACGTTGCGAGACGGTCACATAGTGAGCGACGAGTATAACAATGATATTCAGTCAGCCGAGGATGTTTATCGCAATCTTCCGGTCGAGACTGAATAATAATCGAGTGAAAACATGAAACTGTCAAACTTATCTAAAATCGCAATAAAAGCACTCGGCAATAACAAGATGCGGTGCTTTCTGACTATGCTCGGTGTCATTATCGGTGTTGGCGCTGTTATTGCCATGCTTGCCATCGGTCAGGGCTCAAAGAACTCCATCAAGGCTCAAATATCTGAGATGGGAAGCAATATGATTATGATTATGCCCGGTGCAGAACGCCGAGGTGGCGTAAGACAGAGCAGCGAGGATATGCAAACTCTTAAACCTGCCGACTATGAAGCTATAGTAGAACAAGCAAACATGGTTGATAAAATCAGCCCGATGGTTTCTTCATCAGGTCAATGGGTTTATGGCAATAACAACTATCCTTCTCAGGCTCAGGGTGTAAATACACAGTATCTCGATATCCGCCAACGAAAAGTTGTCGAGGGTGAAATGTTTACCGAAGCTGACGTTAAAACTGCCGCAAAAGTTTGTGTACTCGGTAAAACTTTGGTTGACAATCTTTTCCCTGATGGTACAGACCCTATTGGAAAGATAGTGAGATTTGGTTCCATACCATTGACAATTATCGGCGTGCTTGATGAAAAAGGCTATAACACTATGGGACAAGACCAGGATGACATGGCTCTTGTTCCTTATACAACTGTTATGAAGAGAATGTTGGCAATTGATTATATACAAGGAATGCAAGCATCAGCAGTCGATGAGAATTTAACCGATATTACCATCGATCAAATTACCGACATTCTTCGTCAAAGCCATAAGCTTAGAGCAGACCAACCCGACAATTTTACAATTCGCTCAATGCAAGAACTTGCCGAGATGATATCTTCGACTTCGTCAATGATGACAGTCCTACTTGCTGCAGTAGCCGGAATATCATTACTCGTTGGCGGTATTGGAATTATGAATATAATGATTGTGAGTGTTACGGAGCGTACACGAGAAATTGGATTGCGTATGAGTATCGGTGCAACCGGACGTGATATTATGACACAATTCCTTATAGAAGCTGTAATTATATCAGTTACAGGTGGCGTGATTGGAATACTTCTTGGAGCTTTGGCTACATGGCTTATTGGGGTATTTGCCAATTGGCCTGTCCAAATCGATCCGTTCTCTGTTATTCTTTCATTCGTTGTATGTACGGTTATTGGAGTCCTTTTTGGCTTCTATCCGGCGGCTAAGGCTTCAAATCTCGATCCCATCGAAGCAATTCGTTATGAATAAAACAGCGGAAGTAATACTTATAAAAAAACGTCTTTCATGTTGCTAAATTCCAGTCATCTGACACTTAAATAATTATTTCCATTGCTTCCCCGCACGCTGACAATGGACAAGACGAAGCATATTGCCGCACAGATTATGATGAGAATAGAAGAGGTCTGAATGATTTCACCGATACCTACTATAGGTGATACAATTCCACCAAAAAGGAAACCTACCGCACCGAAAATTGCGGAAGCTGATCCCGGTGACTGTCGGCCCTCGTCCATAGCCAAAGTTGTTGACGACGATAAAACTAGTCCAAGCCCCAGTACAATCAGCAGCATGGTAAGTTCATACGAGATAAAACTATCTAAAATCATGGTTTCCGCATATTGAGCCACTCCACATGCCAACATGATTATACTACCTGCGAGTGTGGCATTTCGCAGATTTCTAAACTTTATAGCGATTGCCGAACCCACTCCAATACCAATGGCGTTGACTGCGAATATGAGGGAGAATATCAATTCTGAATATCCAAAATGAGTCTGAATTACAAAGGAGGCAGACGAAATATACGAAAAAAGGACTCCGTTAGCAAAACCGGATAAAATGACATAAATTACAAAAGACTTGACCTTGAAGAGACCGGTGAAACTACGTATCAGTTGACCTACGCCTTCTTTAATTCGTTTTTCCTCAGGAAGAGATTCCTTTAACCACACAGAACAAAGTATCAAAACCAATCCTAAGCCCAACAATATCCAGAATATTCCCTGCCAACCGATTGACTCGGCTACCAATCCGCCGATAACCGGAGCTGAAACCGGCGCAATTCCGTTGACAGCACCAATAAGAGCCATCGCCTTTGCTAATTCTCTTCCCGAAAAACAATCAGCAGCCACAGAACGAGATAATACAATCGCACCTGCACCTCCGAGCCCCTGGATAAATCGGCAGAGATTGAAGAAGTTTATGGTCTTTGAGAATATTATTCCAATGGTCGCGGCTACAAAAAGGATCAAGGAAGTCACCAGAATTTTCTTGCGCCCGGACCTGTCGCTGATTGGTCCGAAAAACAACTGACCGAATGCAAGCCCGAGCATACTCATTGTGAGTCCAAGCTGTACCATAGATGGGGTCGTATGGAATACTTCAGTCATAGACGGAAGTGTCGGCAGATACATATCAGTTACAAATGGGCCGAAGCCACAGAGTAACCCTAACAATACCATCAGAAAAATATAATAGCGTTTATTCATTTTAAATATTGTTTGATAATATATGGTGATTATCTAATTAAATTTACTAATTCCAGACAAAACTGAATTGTAATATTGGGGATTACCGGTGACTTCTTCGCCTATAAATGGTGGCAATTCTATTTGAGCATCGGCACTTTCAAGCTCGATTTCAGCTAAAACGAGTCCTTGATGAGCTCCTTCAAAGACATCAACCTCCCATTTACGCCCTTCATAATCAACGTTGTAACGACATTTTTTGATTACCGTCCCTTCGGTCACACGGTCTATCATTTCGCGGGCATCGTTGAGCGGTATTTCATATTCCCATTCATCACGTACAGCTCCGGTGTTAAGCCCTTTTACTGTTATAAACGCCCGGTCGTTTTTGATGCGGACACGGACTGTTCCACCCGGTCTTAGCGAAACATAGCCCTGCTCTATTCTGTCAACAGACGATGCCATTGACTTGAAACTTTGATCTTTAACCAGAAATTTGCGTTCGATTTCTTTTCCCATAATTATTTTTCTTTCATCTTATTTATAATCTCAACGGCGCGTTCAAAATCTTCGTCACGGACGATCAGTCTTATGCCTCCGTCGGGATTCAGAATCGGATATATTGTTGATATAAGAGCGTTTATCACCCACGATTCAACACCCTCGCTAGCAAGCACACCTTTGGCGATATAAGCGTCACCAATCGATTGGAATGTGGCAACGACTTTTGATTCTGAACTATCTTTTGACATAAGATTATATTATATAATATGGGGCAAATTTACGAATTATTTGCAGAACGTTGATACTCTACTCAAAAATAGTTATCTTTGCAATTCACAAAATTATAGTTTAGAAATTATGTCACGACCTTTGATACTTATCAGCAATGACGACGGAATCAACTCGCCCGGTTTACACCGTCTCATTGATTATGTTTCACCATTAGCCGATATCGTAGTTTCGGCTCCTGACGGACCCTGCTCAGGTAAATCAGCTGCTTTTACCGTTAATGGTCCAATCCGTATCATCGAGCATCCCGACTACAACGGAGCAAAAATGCGATCGGTGACCGGAACACCCGTTGACTGTGTGAAAATCGCCATGCACAATATCGTTGACCGACGCCCCGACCTGGTTCTTTCAGGAATCAATCACGGGTCAAATGCCGGTAATTCTATTATTTATTCAGGAACGATGGGTGCCGCAATGGAAGCCTGCATGATCGGTATTCCGGCAATCGGATATTCGCTTTTGTCGCATGCCATAGATGCTGATTTCAGCGAAACCGAGCCATATATCGTTCAAATAACAAAAGCTGTATTGGCTAAAGGTTTGCCAAAGGATGTTTGTCTTAACGTCAACTTCCCCGCAAAATGTAAAATCGAGGGAATGAAAGTTGTCAGAGCCGCCGACAGCCACTGGACCGAAGAATATCAGCGATACCTCGACCCTAATGGCAAACCATTTTATTGGCTTTCTGGTAAAATTGTAAATGAAGAACCCGAAAACCCCGACACCGACCTTTATTGGCTCGACAAGGGTTATGCATCGGTCGTGCCGGCATGCTCTAACCGCAATGCAATCAACGCCATACAATTTTTGAAAGATATTCTTTAATGCAACCGTGAAACTATTTGTAACATCGTTGCGTCTAAGAATATAAACACATTTAAATAAACAATCATTTCCACCAATATGTCATTACTGACAGTTTCAAACGTTTCAAAACATTATGCCGGACACACCGCCCTCGACGATGTGTCGCTCGAAGTCAACGAGGGGCGCATCTATGGACTTCTCGGTCCAAACGGTGCCGGTAAAACAACGCTTATCCGCATCATCAACCATATCACCGCGCCCGATTCGGGTCATGTGATTTTTGACGGACATCCCCTTACCCAAAACGACGTTGTCAACATCGGCTATCTGCCCGAAGAACGCGGACTATATAAAAAGATGAAAGTCGGCGATCAAGCCCTTTTCTTTGCCCGATTGAAAGGATTGTCAAAAGCTGATGCAACTGTCCGCCTTAAAGAATGGTTTGAGCGCCTTGAAATTTCAGACTGGTGGAACAAAAAAGTTGAAGAACTGTCAAAGGGTATGGCTCAGAAGGTACAGTTTATCGTGACCGTACTCCACCGCCCCAAACTTTTAATCTTTGACGAACCGTTCTCAGGTTTCGACCCTATCAATGCCAACATTCTCAAGCGCGAAATTCTTCGCTTGCGCGATGAAGGTGCCACCGTCATCTTCTCGACCCACAACATGAGTAGTGTCGAGACACTTTGTGACGACATTACGTTAATCAACAACTCAAAAAATATTTTGACCGGCAACGTTGACGAAATACGCAACCGCCTCGGTCAGAATCGCTACAAGATTACATTTGAGGGCGACACCAACAATCTTTTGACCGCACTCGGCGACAATCTCCTCGAACATACTGTCGATATTGTTTCAGACCGCGAAAATGCGATCACACTCAAAGTCGCACCCGAATTTTCACGTCGCGATTTACTTCGCACCGCAACCGAAGCCGTTGACATCACATCGTTTGGTTCGGCACTCCCGTCAATGGACGAAATTTTCATCTCAACCGTTCAACAATTCAATCAAAATAAGATATGAGCAACAACATTTGGCTCGTTATACGTCGCGAATATATCGAACGAGTTTCTAAAAAGTCGTTTATCCTCACCACTATACTGACACCTTTACTTATAGTGTTGATTTCAGTTATCCCGGTTCTCCTTGCTACGTTCCAATCATCTGACACTCAAATATATGCCGTGCTTGACCGTAGCGAAGTTATTGCGTCCGAACTGACCGACGGCGAATCGGTTAAATTTGTAAGCGTTAATATGCCTCTCGACTCTTTGAAAGCCGATGATGCGTTTGCCGGTGTACTTGTCATCGGGTCTCGCATTATGGATAATCCGTCTGACGTTCAGCTTTATACCCACGGCGCTGGCTCGATGGAGACCGAGACCTACATTTCAAAACAGATAAAATCCATCATTGAATCAAAACGTCTTGAAGCATATAACATCGCCAATCTCGACCAGATACTTAACAACATCAAGGCAAACGTCATTCTTTCGACTTATCGACTTGATGCTGAGGATGAATCGTCAACCTCGACAATAATGTGCTTTGTTCTCGGAATAGCGATGGCATTCCTGCTATATATGTTCCTGCTCATCTACGGGCAAATGGTAATGACCTCGATTATTGAGGAGAAAAACAACCGAGTGCTCGAAATCATCGTGTCATCAGTCAAACCCGAACATCTGATGCTTGGCAAGATTCTCGGCATCGGCTTGGTTGCCGTCACTCAGATTGTTCTTTGGATGGCAATTCTGTCAACCCTCGTTGGTGTCATCATGCCGATGATCATTCCAAGCGACGTTGCGACTCAGATGGCGGCACTCAATGCCGGAAATCTTGATGCGGCTTCAGCAACAGTCGATATTGATTTGCTACAGACAATGTCGATGCTTGGCAATATCGGATTTATGATTTCACTATTCTTCTATCTGACAATATTCCTCATCGGTGGTTTCCTCTTGTATGCCTCGATATTCGCTGCTATAGGTTCGGCTGTTGACAATATTCAGGATGCATCACAACTCTCTTATATTCCGACAATTCCGATTATCGCTGCTATCGTTTGCGCTACCACAATCGGCAACGACCCCAATTCGAGCCTGGCAATGTGGCTGTCAATGTTCCCGTTCACCTCGCCCATGATTATGGTTGTCAGAATCCCGTTCGGAATCCCGACATGGGAAATTTGGGTGTCAATCGTCCTTTTGTTTGCGACATTCTTCCTGATGGTTTGGTTAGCGGCAAAAATCTACCGTGTCGGCATATTTATGTATGGCAAAAAGCCGTCTGTTAAAGAATTGATCCGCTGGGCTCGATATAAATAATGTATATGGTACTAAAACTCAAATATCGCAAAACGACTGTCGAAGATTTGACCAACGTGATGCTTATTTATGAAAACGCCCGTCGTTTCATGGTAGTCAACGGCAATCCCGACCAATGGATTAACGGATACCCGGCAGTTGAACACATCAAAGCCGACATCGACCGTGGAGTCTCATACGTTGGTGTGACTCAGTCGGGCGAAATTGCCGTTGTATTCAGCTTTATACTCGGCGATGACCCGACCTACGCCGTTATCGAAGGCGAATGGCTTAACTCTGAACCATACGGTACAATCCACCGCATAGCCTCGGCTGGCATTATGCGAAATGTTGGAGACGACGTGATTGAGTTTTGCGCTTCTATGATTAACAATCTGCGAGCCGATACCCACTACAACAACCACGTTATGCAACAACTTTTACTGAGAAACGGATTTTCTCATTGTGGCACAATCTACCTGCTCGATGGACGTCCACGACTCGCCTATCACCGGGAAAAAGTGAAATTTCAGCACCAAAACGACTAAAAAAAGATGTTATATAACATAAACCGTAAAAAAATAACAAAAAAATTTTCTCATTCCTGAACTTTTTTATACCTTGCAGTGTTTTAAAAACAGAAGTTTAGAAAACTTGAATTAGTATTAAAAAAATTATTAACCACAAAACGCAAAAAGTCTAATATGAAAAAAGCTGTTTTAATGATTGCTCTCATGCTTGGTAGCGTGGCTGCATTCGCTCAGAAACCCGACAAGAATGAATTGAAACAAATGAAAGAATTCTTGTCTCAACCAGCTGAAAAAGAAGGAACCAATGCTCAGGTTCTTAAAATTTCAAACCTCAACGATCCCTCTACCTGGGAAGGTGTAACAATGGCTAACGGCCATATCACCGAAATTAACTGGAAAGACAAAGCTCTTGCAGGTGATCTTAACCTTTCAAACTTTGCCGCTCTTACAAAAGTTGATGTTTCTCGTAACAAACTCGCTAACCTCAATCTTTCAGGTGCAGCAGCTCTTACCGAACTCAACGCTTCACGTAACGAGCTCAAAACCCTTGAGTTGAACGGCTGTGGTCAGCTCACCACTGTTCAAATCAACAAAAACCGTCTGACAGATCTTACAATCAATGAAGCTAAGTTCTTGCAGAACATGAACTGCTCTAACAACTACTTTGAATCATTGAACTTCTCAGACCTCACCAACCTCAAGACTCTTAACGTTCAAGGTAACCACCTCGAAAACCTCTTGATCACCGGTTGCTCAAGCCTTAAGAACCTCTATTGCGGTTACAACAAACTGACTACTATCAATCTTATTGGTGTAGAAAATCTTACCAACCTCAACGCCGACAACAACGAAATTGCTTCGATGATTGTTTCAGGTCTTCCCTCGCTCAGCTCATTCATTTGCTCTGACAACCGTATGACCACCCTCGGTGTTCGTAACTGCAACAGCCTTCTTGACCTTGTTTGCTCTTACAACGATTTGACCACTCTCGATGTTAGCGGTTGTCCTCAACTTCTCTTCGTAGATTGCTCATACAACGACCTTGTTAACCTGTCACTCACAAACCAGACTTTCCTTCAGCGTCTGCTTTGCAACAACAACCAGCTTAACATCCTTGATGTATCATTTGACACTAACTTAACTTACATCAACTGTCGTTATAACGTACTCACAGATATCCGTACAATCGGCTGTGACAACCTCCATATGATTGCGTGTCAGTGGAACTACTAATCCAACCGTTTTCTAACTAACGGTAACACCCCGCTAAAATTAGCGGGGTGTTATTTTTTTTCGAGTCTCTAAATCATATATTAGCTTGTGAATGTTATGATTTTGCAGTAACTTTGCATTATTATGGCTGATATTATAAACAATGAACCCCATATAGTCAGAGTCACTGATTTTAGGATTGACGCTGACTATGCCGCATGGCTATCAGAAATCAAGCGGCGCTATCATTCTGCCCAAATCAAAGCGGCGGTTAAAGTCAATATAGAAAAGCTGGCGTTTAACTGGAGTGTAGGGCGCGACCTTGTAATACGTAAGGCGGAAGATACATGGGGGAGCGGAGTTGTCGAACAACTTAGCTTTGACTTGCAGGAGGCATTCCCCCTCGACCGAGGATTTGGAAGTCGCAATCTTTGGAATATGAAGAAATGGTATCTATTCTTTTCTTCACAGGAGGCAATGGAAAAACTGCACCAAGCTGGTGCAGAATTACAACATGCGAATAATCAGAGTATTATAAAACTGCACCAAATTGGTGGAGAAATTGAATCAGACTTTCCTCCGGTTCTTGGTCTTGTGCCGTGGCGTCATCAGGTTAACATCTTAACAAAATGCAAGTCGATCGATGAGGCTATTTTCTATTTGAAAGAGAGTGTATTGAACGGTTGGAGTCGTCAAACTTTGGATAATTCGCTGAAAGCTAATCTATACAAGACTCATGGGAAAGCTATAAGCAATTTTACTCAATATCTGCCGGAGGTCCAAAGCCGTTTGGCTCAAGAAATCACGAAGGATAACTATGATTTCGGTTTCGTAACCGTCCCTGCCGACTATAAAGAGGAACAGCTTGAAGCAGCATTGGAGCAGAATATAACCCGTTTTCTACTTGAACTTGGCACCGGATTTGCTTTTGTTGGACGACAAAAGGAACTGATCGTCGGAGGAAGAACCCGCAGAATTGACATGCTGTTCTATCATATCCGTCTAAAAGCTTATGTCGTGGTAGAATTAAAAGTAAAACCATTTGATCCTGAGTATGCCGGAAAACTCAACTATTATGTCAACGCTGTTGATGAACTTCTGAAAGGGGAGGATGACAATCCCACTATCGGACTGTTAATTTGTAGTGATAAAGACGAAACCGATGTACGTTGGGCATTCACCGGGATACAAACTCCGATGGGTGTGGCTTCATACGATAATGTTCAGGTTGCTTCTCCCTCAAATCTGCTTCCATCGGCTGAAGAATTACAAGAAAGAATAAGATTAGTAGAGGAAGAATTAAACAAGTCGAATGTTTAATGGTACAACGTACTCACAGATATCCGTACAATCGGCTGTGACAACCTCCATATGATTGCGTGTCAGTGGAACTACTAATCCAACCGTTTTCTAACTAACGGTAGCACCCCGCCAAAGATTTTGGTGGGATGTTATTTTTTTTATTCCTATCTCTAATAATTAGAAATTAATTACTAAATTTGCAGAGCATATCGTCTGCGGAGTCCCGATATGGGGAAACGTGGCGGGGTGCGATGACATAATATAAGAGCGTTTATCGACGCTTGTTCTTGACGATTCGGAACTTAGCAACTTCTTTAATTGTAGTCAAGGATGAGGTAACGATAGGCGCCTTTCGGGTATGATATACCTTGTAGAAGTGTGTAGCGATTACACCCTTTTACTACGCTTATATATCATACGGCGTGAGGCTCCGCGTTGCTCGTTCAACTACAATAGGCAATGCTAAGGCCTCGAATCGTGGGACGAGTAACTGATACAGATCCTCGCGCTCTTTTTTACCCCTAATCGTTGGACTGTGGATCTTCCGACACCAATCTTAAAATCACAGTCCTCACTATGAGAAAAACAATTTTCGGGCTTGTTGCAATCCTATTATTTTCAGCTACAAGCATCAGCTACGCCCAATCAGTAAAAGAGCAACGCAAAGAACGTTTAGAACTTGCAAAAGCTTCAAAAAAAGAATTAAACGAGAAAGCAAGTAAAGCAGCCCGTAAAGAGGCTAAAAAACTCACCAAAGAAGGTTGGAAAACTGCCCCGGGTGCATTACCTCTCGAAAAACAGCTTGATAAAGCATACCAAATGCAATATCAGTATAATGCTGATGGATTCCCCCAGTTTATCATGGCTGAAGCTATGAGCGTTGGTGGCAACTATGATGCAGCCAAAATGCAGGCTCTTGAACTTGCAAAACAAAACCTTGCAGGACAAATCCAAACTGAAATCACAGCTCTAATCGAAAACACAGTCGCCAACGAGCAGATGGATCAAAGCGAAGCAGCCTCTGTAACCCGTAGCGTTATGGCAAGCAAAAATCTTATTTCTCAAAGCATCGGTCGAGTTGTTCCAATAGTTGAGACCTACCGCGATGTCAACGGCAAAAACAAAGAGGTATTGATTCGTCTTGCCTATAGTGACGCAATGGCAAAAGCCGCTGCTAAAAATGCTGTTAAGAAAGAGCTTGAAGCTCGTGGAGACTCATTACATGGCAAACTTGACAAACTTCTTGGTTGGTAAATGATGAAACGACAGTTTCTTCTCATTCTTTCACTATTACAAATAATGATAGGTTATTCGCAGAGAGTTGCAAAAGTCTCTGCGACATACACCTATTATGCCCCCGAAACAATGTCGGTTGAAGAGGCAAAACGAGTTGCACTTGACCGAGCAAAGATTCAAGCAATTGCTGACGAATTTGGAACCATAGTCTCTCAAAGCACTTCAACTATTGTTTCAAATATAAACGGAGAAACCGATTCCCACTTCTTTTCTGTGGGAGGAAGTGACGTTAAAGGAGAATGGATAGAAACTATTGGGGAACCAGTATACAATATCTCATTCGCTGAACACCATTTGGTTATTAAATGTGATGTGAAAGGAAAAATAAAGGAAACTACGCCATCAAAACTACATTTCGAAACTACATTTTTAAGAAACGGACAAACAATACCATCTTCAAATATCGAATATTCCAATGGAGATGAAATGTCAATGCAGTTTCAATCCTCTACAAATGGGTTCTTAATATTATTTTTTCTTGTTCGAAATGCAGATGTTGCATATAGAATTCTTCCATATCGTCAAGATTCAAATACATTGCAACAGATAAAAGCCAATATTCAATATACTTTTTTTTCAAAAGTCAATAATAATGACAGTAAAAATACCGAGTATATTGATGAGTTTATATTGACTTGCGATGATAAAGTTGAACGAGACGCAATCTATGCAATATTTTCTGATAATGAATATTCTGTACCCAATCTAAAATATGATTCAAACGGATTATTATATCTAAATCTGCAGAGCTTTAAAGATTGGCTGGCTCGTGTAAAGAGAACTTCGAATGACACTTTAATTAAAACATATGAATTAAAAATAACAAATTAAAAATATATGAAATATCTTTTTATAAAACTTTTAACGACTATAGTGATTTGCATCAGTTTCTCTAGTTGTGCAACAATGACACGTTGGACAGACTCAAAAGAAAAAAATGCAAAGATGTATACTGTTACAATAAGATCAAAAACTCCTGGTTTAAATGTTTATTCTACAGAAAAGGGAGATGATAGATTACTGGGGAAAACCCCTTGTCAAGTCTACTCAGATAAAGCAAAAATAAAATATGTAACAGTCCAAAATGGAGATATATATGAAACTGTTAATCTTAAAACGACTTTGCGTCCTAGCACATACTGGAATTTTGTTCCTTACTACACTTGGATATGGGGTTTTTTTGTGGACAGAGGTACCCGCAGAAGCGTAATATACAGTCAAAAAGATTATTATATAGATATGTAAATTAAAATCAATATGATGAAACGTATTTTAACAATAGTATTTATACTATGTATGGCAAGTCCAATGTTCTCGCAACGCATTCAAAGATGCTCAAGTGGATTATATGGGTTAGCCATACGAAAAACTAACGGAAATGTGAAATGGCTCGCAAAACCTCAATACACAGTTATTAAGGATTGTAAAAATGGTTCATTCGCAGTATTAAGTCAAAATGGGTTCTGGGGCGTAGTAACATCTGCCGGCAAAGAAGTTGTTCCTTGCAATCATAGGGATTTCGACTCTGCCTTAGAAGCCTACAAATTTTATATAAATCCTGAATCAAAGAATTATGCGTCTAATTTATTTGAAAATACAGGAATCGTTAATAATGCAAGCTTTACCCTTGAAAGAGATTACACTTCTTATATTAAAGCATACGTAGAAGATAATGTTAAAAACTGGCAGAAAAAAGGCGAGTTTGAAAAAACATCTGATTATGTAAAACGTGTAACCGAGGAAACAAGAAAAGCGAAAGCTATAGAATTGACAAAAAAAGTATGCGATGAATGTCTTTCGAAAGTGCAAGATAAAGAACTTCGCATGACGTTAGGTGAATATGACGCTGACAACGAAACTTTTCTTGTCGAAACAACGATTGGGAAATTTGTCATTCCTGTATCTATTAGGGAAGCTCCTGATTTTAAAAAAAACTGGTCTAAAATTATCAGTAAAAATACGTATGACATAGCCAATGGGCGAATTATTTTAAGGAATGCTGAATTTTATTTAAACAACAAGATGTTAACGTCTTATAATGACAAAAATCAAATTCTTTATGCAAAAGCCAATGTAAACTATAATTTTGATCCAATAGAGGTTGAAATACCCAATAGTCAAACTAATAATAAACCATTAATATCTCAAAATGATATTAATTTAGGGAAATCAGATGTGGATCAAAACATTCCATTGAATAAACTAAATAATGAAAAAACATTTGCATTAATAATTGCAAACGAAAAATATCGAGAAGAGTCTCAAGTAGCTTTCGCCAAAAACGATGGTCAAGCTATATTAAAATATTTTAATTTAACACTCGGTGTTCCGGAAAAAAATATTCATATTATAGAAGATGCCACTAAGAACGATATGGTCAGAGAACTTGATTGGCTTAAAAATGTCGGAAAAGTTTATGATGATCTGAACTTATTAGTCTATTATGCCGGACATGGTGTTCCCGATGAACGAGACGGGTCTGCTTATCTTATCCCAATTGATGGAGTCGGGACAAACACAAAGACCCTGTATTCTTTAAATGAATTTTATAAGGACTTAGAAGATGTATCAGCAAAATCCACAGTAGTTTTTATGGATGCATGTTTTAGTGGTGCACTACGTGGCAATGGAATGTTAGCCTCTGCTCGTGGTATAGCACTCAAAGCGAAAGAAGCGACACCAACGGCAAATATGATTGTCATTTCCGCCGCCTCCGGTGACCAAACGGCATGGCCTTATGCAGAAAAAAGTCATGGTCTTTTCACATACTTTCTCTTGAAAAAATTACAATCAACAAAGGGTGATGTAACTTTAGAGAATCTTGTCAATTATGTAAAAGATGAAGTTGGTAAACACTCAATTGTTGTCAATTCAAAACAACAAACTCCAACTATCGCTATCTCTCCTTCTATTGGGGATTCTTGGAGAAGCCTAAAAATTAGATAAATGATTAAATAGGGGGATAGTTATTAATTTAATTATCTCTCTATTTAAATTTAATATTACATTTTTATGAAAATTAGTTCTAATTCTCTATTCCATTTTACGTCTCAATTAAATTTCTTAGAAGATATTCTAAAAAAAGGGTTTTGGCCACGGTACTGTAAGGAATATGGGTGGGGAAATAAATTCATAGACTTTGCAGTTCCAATGGTATGTTTTTGTGATATCCCGTTATCAATGATAAAAGATCATACAAAGTTTTATGGCGGATATGGGATAGGTGTAAGCAGAAAATGGATCTATAGTCATAAGTCCATCACACCTGTTCAATATATTGCAACGTCTTCTTTTGAATTCCAATATATAAATAGACTCTTAACTCATCTAAAAAATGCGACCATAACTGATTCTGGAATTAATAAACTATTGTTGGCAAAAAAGGTCTCTGGAAAAGCTATTGATAAAAATGGGAATATTAGTTCTAAAAAATTCTATGATGAACGAGAATGGAGACACGTGCCAAGTTTATCAAAAGACAAAATCATAATTCCTCTTAATAAAAAAGAGCAATTTAACCCCGATGAATATTCAGTCATCACTAATACCCACAGATTGGTATTAGATATTGACTCAATTCAATACTTAATTATTCCTGATGAGTCTAAACGAGCTAAATTAATAGAATCATTAAGAAATATTTATGCAGATCAAACAAAAGAGAAAATATCCATTCTTATTTCTAAAATTCTTACAATTAAACAGATATTAAATGATTTTTAGAATAATTTCTTAAGATTCACACCCAGCATTCCA
>JAIDRE010000134.1 GCA_029061925.1 Muribaculaceae bacterium
GTTAATTATTTTAATATTTATATCTGCAAAGTTAACCTTTTCTTTGAGACTGCAAAACTAATAGAAGATGATGAACCTATATGGCTGTGATTTGGTGTGGGTTAATACGTTCATCCTCTTCGAGGATGCGTAGGTGGTAGCGTTTGTAAGCCCCACCAACGAGCCTGCGGCTCGATGATGGGGTTAATCAGAGTTGTTGGTCTCCGACCAACCATCCTCATACATGCCTCCGGCATGTTTTTTTATTTATATCTCTTTCTTAAAAATAGTAGCTTGCGGTGATTGTCCAGCAGCGATTTCTAGAACTGTAGAGTGCGCTTTTACCAGATACCTGGTTGTTGAGACCGAAGCCGTAGTTGGCTGCTATCTGGAGGTGAGAAATCAATTCTACACCCGCACCAACTGTCCATGCTGTATCAAATTTACGCTGTTTCAACTGTTCGAATGAACCTTTAAAACTTCTGCCCGATACGAGGAATGAGAAATCAGGACCGGTAGTAATGAACGGTGCAATAATTTTGCCAACAACCGGGAGTGTGATTTTATACTTGAGGTTGATAGGGATGTTGATATAGTCATTATTTTTTGATGCGGTTCCATTATCGTCGGTAAATTCAACTATGCGACGGGCATATAAAACTGAAGCATCCACACCAATTCCGATCAGCGGAACGGTAAACTCGGTTGTGAGACCACCGGTAAAACCTGCGCGGTTTGAACTGTCAAATGTTTTTTCGCTTGCGTGGAGCGAGTTGACTGCGATACCGGCACGAGCACCGAGACGGAATTGAGCACTTGAGGGTAAAGCCACGGCACAAACTAATGCCACTGCGGCAAAAATTCTTTTAAGATTTTTCATTTTTCTGTAATATTAATATAATGTGATTTTTTACTTATTACGCTTTAGCTCCTCATTTTGTTCATTTCATTTTATAAAAGAATGAAATACGGGCATTAAATTTTAAAATTGAAAAATTGTTTGTAATTTTGCACTTGCAGACCGCTCATCAGAAGCCCCGGTCTGGGGTTAAGAGGGTTGGGATGTAGTTTAAATACATAAAAAGCGTTTATCCGCGCTGATTCTTGACTGCATGAAATTTCTCGCAAACTTTTCAATTAGATGTCAAGGATTGAGCAACGGTAGATGCCCGTGGATATGTTATATCATGTCTTAGACTGAATATTCTGAGAGGAATGCAGCCTGGGGTATATACATATATACAAGCGTGGGCTTCTGCAGTTGCCTCAATGTTAGAAACTCTAATCTAATATTAAAAAATCAAACATCAATTAAATAAAAAAATGATCAAAAAAATTTTTAAATGCGTGGCTATTGTTATAGGAATGGTAGCTTTGCAAAGTTGTGACAAAGGTCCTGACTACGGAAAGATGAGCCCGTCGATGATGGATATTGCCGGTGCAAAATCTATCGGTTTTATTAATGAAACTGCCGCTTCTCGAGGAGAGGCTCTTTCATCCGGGCTTTATAAAATCGACGCTAACGGGAATATCTCGGCGGTGGCTGTCTATTTTACCGAAGATGAATATGGCAATCAAACTCAACATCAAGACGAAGTTAAGATGAAAAGTGCCGATATATATAATGTCGGTACCGATTATCTTTTCTTTAATGACTGCATGTTTGTTGATAAGAAAGGTGAACATATCTATGCCTTGCCATATAAGATTTTGGTTAGAAAATCTGACGGCAAAATGTGGAGTCTTGATTATGATGATACCGGAGTATGGTTTGGTGGCCACCTTGAGGAGGGGCAATATTACCAAGCTTATGATGGTACATTGTATTATTCTGAGATACATGGGGGGTATTTAGAAAATATCTATAAACTGAATTTGAAAACCGAGCCGGCAACCGTAGAGCAGGTTACTGCAAATGTAGAAATCAAACTACCGTTTGCCGTGGATTCTAAAGGTGTAATTTGTGGTCCGGTGAACAGTCCCGATTCATATTGGTGGCGGGGTACTTTTGCATGGCAAAATTCAGGATTCCAGAAAGTTAAATTGGAAAGATCAGATTTCCCATATATTCGAGACTACAGTGACATTGTAGAAGGACTTGAAGTCAGCAGCTACTCATCCATTCTCCCATGTATCGTAGATTTTCGCGGACAATTCTATTCAGTTTGTGGGTTAGTACCGGATCTTAGATTGAACAGGAAAGACGTCAATCTTTCAGATTATCCATTCGTTGAATTAGGAGTTTGTAATAAGATTTCTATCGGTGATACCCCAGGTAGCGCAAAAATCGATGATTCAGAAACTATTAATATTAAAAATGATATCGGTAGCGATAATGGATATAAGCTTGAATCGGTAATGACAACAGATGAATATATCCTAACTTCGGGATATACTAATAATTATCCAAGAAAGCCTTGGATTACCGCCCTTAATCCTGAAACCAAGACATGGAAATGGGTTACTGAAACACCGGATTTGATAAGATTTGACAAGACGGTAAACTACAACAATCGCTATTGGGTTGTAACTACGATTGATGAAAATTTAGGAGCGTGGTGGATTGACATCAAAACACTTGAAATCGGCTTCGTTAAATTTAATGAAGAGATTCCGTCATATATGGATAAATCTATATATGATTTTGCCGACGGTAAACTGATTTATTCAGGTGTTAATCCTGCCGATAGCCATCAAGTCAAAATCGCCTTCGACCTGATGACCGGCAATGCCGTAACCAACGACAATGCCCCCGTATATAAATTTTCAACCTTAGTGACGTTGAATTAATCATAAGTTGAAATCAACATAAAAAAGTCATGGCAGCTCGCTCTGCCATGACTTTTTTATTCGGTTTTGCAGTAGATAATCAACCCCATAATTAGCTGATTCGCAGGGACATGACTTCGGCATGTAAATCACATCATCAGAGATGATGAACCTATATGACTGTGATTTGGTGTGTTGGTTAATACGTTCATCCTCTTCGAGGATGCGTAGGTGGTAGCGTTTGTAAGCCTCACCAACGAGCCTGCGGCTCGATGATGGGGTTAATCAGAGTTGTTGCACTCCGACCAACCATCTCAAACATGCCGGAGTCATCTCCCAACATCAAAAGGCACTGTGCCAAAGTGAAGTGACCCCAAAAAGTTGGACAGATTAAACATTATCCAGTAATAGAAAGAGTTCGGTATTGTACCGGACTCTTT
>JAIDRE010000135.1 GCA_029061925.1 Muribaculaceae bacterium
CTGTTACATATAATACTGAGGGCACTTGTTCAAAGCAAATTCAGTTTGTATTGGCTGATACGGCACTATCGACAAAGTAGAATTCTCGGAGGTTGTTATGGAAACCTCCAAGGAATCGCAGTACTCGTCAAAGGTCGTCGCCCCGAAGAGGTCATTGCCACTTTGAAAGGGATTCGTTGTCTCGATAAGGCAACATCGTGCCCCGACCAACTCGCTCAGGCATTGGAACAGGTGATGTAATGAATTTGAAGCAATCTCAGTCGCCAGCTATTACCTCGGTCACGTCTTCGTCATCATAAGGCGAATATCGTTTAACTTCCACGGGAGTGAAATCTTCAATCTCATTACCATTAAAGTCAAAAACTTTAGTGAAGACGGGCTGGTGGAAATCACCTTCGGGTGCATCACCCCACATTTCGCCTATGATTATTCCCGGGGTTGGAATGTAGGCATGAAAAATTGGCAGAGTAATATCGGATATGACTTTGCCATATTTATTGTAACCGGTTATTATAACCGGAGAATCTTCAGATTTGACTGTGTAAAAGACTTTATTGGATTCCCATATATCATTATCCCATATAACTCCGTTTATAGTGGTGTCACGGAGTGCGTTCTCTTTTAAGTCAAGAATCCTTATTTTTTCAGTAGGTATATAATTGTCTACACCGTTGCTGTAACTTATGCTATTGCATTGGTCTTTCATTATTATATAATCATCGCCCTCGATTACTTTATCAGCATAGTAATAGCCAAAATTTGGAGTTGCATCTTGAACTTTTATATCATAGTCAGTTAATAAACCGCTATATTTCAGCATAACTATATTATCGTGGTTGTTTACAACAATGGCGAATGGATTTTCATTGTCAGAAATATATAATATCTTTTTTATAGATTTACGAGACAGCAAGCCATTAGCTATTTCTGTGAAACTTTCCACTTCTATGGAATTATAAAGACTCATATCAAATCTGATTTTCTGACCGCTATGACTCTTGAATATACCTTCAATTGTCAAATAAATTGAACTATTTTTTGATTCAACAACGCCTTGACCTTTGAATGATCCAACTTTATGGTTATTTATGTCATATTCAGTAAGATTTACTGATATTTTTTTGCCTGGAGCAGAAATATCTCCTTTTAAATCGCCTTTTAGCATTAGAGCTGCGCAAGTATAATTTGATGAAGGAGCATTCTCAGAATAGTAATCTTGATTAGCGGCTTTGGGTAGATTACGATTAATTTGTTCAAGATCATTATAGACATATGCGCCAATTGTATTCTTGCCGTCTAAACAAAGGGTCATGTCAAATCTGTAACCATTCCTCATCTCGCCCTTGAACTGAAGTACTCGTGTCCCAACTTTGCAGTCTTGTAATATGGATTCGTATGTTTTTTGCCCTTGTTCATACCAAGCAGGTGCTATATCAGTATTGGCAGTAGAATGTTCCTCGGCGAGCAACTGTGAACGTTGATAATTATGGCAAATAGCCCAAATTATAAAAGTCAGAACCAGTCCATTTATAATATAATAACTGTATTTTACACTATTTTTCAATGCAAAAAACAGGAATGACATCGAGGCTGTTTCTGCCTTTTGTTCCTTTATGAGCTCTTTATGAACCTCCAAATCAGCCTCCTGCATATTCCTGCGGTGCTTTTCTTCCTGCCCGCCGGCTTCCACAATAAAATCTTTGATTGAACCGGTTTTTATTGCATCATTCTTAAATACACCATCGTTGGCAAATATATTTGCAAATTTACTTGCCCGTATCTGCTTCTCAAGCACAAAAAGAGCAAGGCGAATCCATAAAACGATTTCGATTTTATTAATAAACAAACGAGATTTAAACCACTCGCTTTTTTGAACCTGTTGACTCCATTCTTCTCCATCTTGTATGGAGGCAAAACTTGTCTTAGTAACACCAGGAATGTCAAATTTTCCCATATTTTTCAAAAGTTAGCCGCAGGAATCCTCTCGTTGGCAAAGATTGGTTTATAAAACAAAAGCGTAGGATCCGTACTGTTACTCGTCCTGCTGCTAAAGGCATGTGGCATCGCCGTTTCATCGTAGAACGAGTAACGTAGAGCCTACGCCGTATGATATGGATATACAAAGGAATATATACCTATATGGTATAATTATTCCAATGGTACTATTATCATACCCGAGACATCTACCGTTACTCAATCCTTGACGATGGTTGGAAATTGCCACATTTCTTAGCAGCCAAGAATCAAGCGCAAGTAAACGCTTAAAAAAATATTTTAAACCCACCCAACCGACAAGATAATTTGTCATCGGCGTAGATTCGCGATGCAAATTTAAAAAATAAAATTCAATATTGGCAATTTTTAAAGATAATATCTATCAACGACAGCTAAAGCGTTATTCACAGGAATAATCTTCGCTCGTGCATTGGAACAGGCGATGTAAAGTATTTGATGTCGTCTTCGGTGGGTTGAGGCATCTCGGAGACGATGAGGAGCCCGATTGCGCGGGTCATGAGGATGTCGTCGTGGTAGCCGTCGGCGGCGCCGAAGCTGTTGCCGATTTTGCGGAAGACCATCATTTCGTCGAGGGCGTCGGTGTCGCGTTCGATGTAGCCGGATTCGCGGACGAGGGCTATCAGGCGGCTGACGGCGAGGGTTTTGGTGGCACGGTTGGTGTGGAAGCCGTATTTGACCGAGCGAGTGACGCCATCGAAGGTTTGGCGGGTGTAGAGGTTGCGGTAGTGGCTCGATATGTCGTTCAAAATCAGGAGTGAGGGGTCTCCACCGATGTTGTCTGTTTCGAGGGTGTTGCTCTCGACTACCAACAGGGCGTTGTGATACCATGAGGCGATTGATGCGCTTTTCCATGCAATTATGTCGTGGTCGTCGTGACCGCGCCATTGTGCAACGATTTCGGGGAGTCCGCCTTTCATCATCGGTGCGCGGTCGAGAACGGCTATCACTGAGTAATCGCTTGAACGAGATCTGCCTCCGATATCGACCGTAACAACATAGCGGTCGGTTATGGTACATCTTTCTTGGTCGGGCATCTGCCATACTTTCAGACAGCCTTTCGAGTCATCGACAAAGCGGATATTTTTCAAGGCGTTTTTACCTGAAATTGCGTCGCCAACAACCTCGCCGATAGCCATAGGAGGACGACAGCCGGGACGTAACAGTTCGATCT
>JAIDRE010000136.1 GCA_029061925.1 Muribaculaceae bacterium
ATACCGCTACAACGGTTCAGTTGGATAGTCTGGCGGGTACCCAGAATTTGCGGCCGAGTTGAGTAGTTAGTACCACGGTCAGCTTTAACTGCGATACCTTCACCTTTCTTCATTGCATCTTGAAGGTTACCATTGCCTGAGTTATAAAAAGCACGCATCCAAATCTGGAACTCGTTAGTTTTCTCAGTGCCGCCATCAGCATTTTGATATACAATGTCGGTCAAAGGAATGCCGGCATCAGCATTGGCTGGATCACCCATAAACTCGTCTTGTTTAGACTGGTCGAGCGCCAAGAATTCATGCATTTTATCAAGACGCACTCCAAACGCACCGATTTTGGCAAATTTTTCAGCATCAGCCTGAGTGATGCCTGTTTTTTTGCCGGTTACTTCTTCATATTTACTTGCTGCCGAAAGAAGAGCGGCTTTACGAACGCCTTCAGAAGACCAAGACTCGTCGTTAGAGTCGATGTCGGCTTCACCGAGGACAGACATAAATACCTTACCTTCGGGGCTTACCAAGATTGAAGCAACGTTAGAAGTGGGCACCTTGATTTCTGAAACAGAAGCAGGGGTGATCACTGTAACAGGTTCCTTGGCAAGGAATGTAGAGGTCAACATGAAGAAAGTAAGCAAAAGAACGGTAACGTCACTCATCGCGGTCATGTCGATGAGGGTGCTCTTTCTTTTAATTTTTACTTTTCCCATATTTTACCGATTATTAAATGAGTTGGAAAATAAGGGATTAGTGGTTAGCTGCAAAAGTTTGAACGATTGAGTAACCGATTTCGTCGATAGCGTAGGTAAGGTGGTCGATCTTGTTAGTGTAGAAGTTGTAAGAGATAACTGCGAATGCACCGGTTGCGATACCGAAAGCGGTGTTTACAAGTGCCTCAGAGATACCGGTTGAAAGTTCGGTTGAATCAGGAGCACCAGAAGCTGAAAGAGCCTGGAATGATTTGATCATACCGATTACAGTACCGAGAAGACCGACGAGAGTACCGAGAGTAGTAAGAGTTGCAACGATGGGGAGGTTCTGCTGAAGAGAAGGCATTTCCATTGCGGTAGCTTCTTCAACTGCTTTTTGAAGAGTAGCAACTTTCTGTTCTTTAGAGAGAACAGTGTTTTTGTCCATTTCTTCATATTCTTTGAGAGCAGCAGCTACAACAGCAGCAACTGAACCTTGTTGTTTTTTGCAGAGTTCTTGAGCTTTAGCGATTTCGTTTTTAACGAGGCATGCTTTAACGTCAGCAACGAATTTAGTGATGTTACCTTTACCTTTAGCACTTCCGAGAGCAATAGCACGTTCAACAGAAAGAACGATTACAGTAAGGAACAAAGTTTGAAGGATAGGTACGATGATACCGCCTTTGAAGATAGTACCAACGAGGTCATTGGGGTGGTATTTGAGATCATCGGGAGCGAACCACATAGATGATCCGGCATAATCACCGTCAAATTCGAAGTGAGAGGGATTTCCGAAAAGGAAAAGGAAAAGAAGAACTGCGATAATGAAGCAAGCGAGGATAACCAAGGATGCATTCTTGATACCACGAACATTTTTTCCAGCCTGAACTGCTGGTTTCTGATTGGGCTTAGTAGCTTCCATAAATGTTTAGTTTACTTTGATTAATTTATTAATTGATTTATAATTTAATTGTATTTATTTCTAATTGGTATTTGGATTTTGCTCGTTTTTACGGCATCGCATTTTCATGGCGGTTGCGTGGTATTGAAAGCAGAGTTTTCCAAATGCTATTGCAAAAGTATCATTTAGTTTTTAACTAACAAAATATTTTCACGTTATTTTTATGTTTTATCCCTTATTTTAAAACAACGAGTGTTACTTTTCGGGGATTTTTTTACAAATATTATAGTTTTGCCCCGATTTTAACATATTTCTATCTTGACCTTGACACCGCAAAAACGCCGGCAAAAATCAGAACGGTTGCTGCGATTTTTATCAATCCGAACGCAGCGAGCCCAAGGGCTGTTGCCAGAATTGCAGAAGTGACAGGTTGAAAATATGAATACATTGAAATAACGGTCGGCTTCAACAATCGCTGTGAAAACGGTATGAGCAGATAGCCGATGAAAGTGGCAAACACAATTATATATGCAATTGACCACCACATTGCCGGAGTGAATGCCGCATAGTCGATAGCAATCAATCGCGGAGATAGCGGAAGGCAATAAGTCAGAGACGATGCTATAAACATCCATTTCATCAACGTATATGGGCTATACCTGTTGATAATATTACGGAACAAAACATAATAGAGTGCTGCACAGAACTGAGCAATGAGACACATCGTGTTGCCAAACATCGGATTAATCGCCTTCTCTGATTGCCCGGTATCGCCAAGCACCATCATTAACGCACCACCAAGACCGAGAGCAACACCAAATCCTTTGAGCCACGTGATTGGCATTGAGATCAACACGGCGGCACAAATCATGGTGAACACCGGAGTGAGCGTTGACATTATCGAAGCATCTACCGGCGATGTGAATTGTATACCATAGATATATATTCCTTGGTTTATCGAAATCATCAGAAATGATGCAACAATAATCTGAATCCAATCTTTTCGTTCGATTTTCTCGTGACGCGGAGCAATTGATTCAGGCAAGAAGAAACCTGCCACAACCATGAGGATAGTAGCACCTAATATACGTATAACCGAGAGAGTGAGTCCATCTATCAACCCCGATTCAAGAATATTCTTACTCAGAGGGCTCATCGCACCCCAACAAAAGTTGGCAAACAACATTGCAATGTGACCGCGCCAGGATCTATTTGAATTATATTGATTTACAGTTGCGTCCATGATTAGTTTATAAATTTCTCAAAATCGTTTTGTGAACCGTTGAACAGGTTTATATCAGCACTACCCGAAACACCTACAACCTTACCCGAATGGGTATATTGCCAGAATGTCCAGGGCGTATGAATTGGAGGGTCGGTAAATGAGCTTATCCATAGCGGGTATTCCGAAAAATCATTTTCGACATATCGGCTATATCCGAGCTTGTTGGTATAAAACATCAGTCGGACATTGTGATTAACCAAAAAATCGACAAGCTGACGAAGGCGATCAATGACAACGCTTCGCTCAATGCCATGAGGATTTCCATGATCTTCAACATCTATCGCAACAGGGAGGTCGAGCCTCTTATTATATAATGTGTTATAGATATTAATTGCCTGGGGTAATCCGTCACGATCAAAACGGAAATAGTGATAGGCTCCGACTTTCAGTCCGGCTTCATGCGCTTTCATGAAATTTGTTTCAAACGAACGATCGGTCCAGTTACCACCCTCGGTAGCTTTTAAAATTACAAAATCATAGTTGGCAGCTATCGAGTCAAAGTTTACATCTCCGTTATGAGCCGACAAGTCGAGCCCTCTCACCGGATAGTTTTCAAAATCGGGATGAGCCTCGGTCACCGACGGACGGACAATAAGATAAATCACAGCCGTACATATCACGACTGCAAAAACTATGCTAAAGATGCGCAACGGAGGTTGTCTCAATGTTTCAACCATAATGATACAATCTTACACATCACAAACATCACGCAGAATACACCGACAATCAACGCCGAACACGGTACGTTGATATATGCCGATAAAAACAATCCGCCAAGCGAACCCACGAGCGAGATAATGCACGACAGCAACATCATCGACTTAAACCGCGACGTGAATATTTCGCTAATCAGCTGAGGCAATGACAACATCGACATAAGCAGCATTATACCGACCAGTTTGATTGTCAACACAATACATATCGCAATCGCAACAGTCATTGCCGTTGAGATATATGTAACCG
This sequence comes from Muribaculaceae bacterium, assembly GCA_029061925.1. Lineage (GTDB taxonomy): Bacteria > Bacteroidota > Bacteroidia > Bacteroidales > Muribaculaceae > CAJUPY01. Next base: position 3,836 of record JAIDRE010000136.1, read on the forward strand.
GCAATCCTTGCACCTTTGCAAAGTCGCGGTCAAAAGCCACCGAAACAATGACATTGAACCTGCGCGCAAAAAATACTATCAATATAATTGTATAGACCGCAAACGCCCACAGATCGTTACGCGAAATTGTCAATATATTCCCAAATAAGAAGCTGTTCAGTTCAGGGACATAGCCGGGACTAAGAAACACAAATATCACTCCAATTGCCATTCCGACGGCCCATACTACCGCAATAGCCGAATCTTCTCTCACGCGATAGCGACTTGACATCACCTCAACGCCGAGCGACGAACCGACTGCAAATACCGTAGCCATAACAATAGGGCTGACACCGAGAAAGTAACCCAATCCGAGTCCGCCAAAGCAGGCGTGAGTAATACCCCCCGATATAGCGACCAAACGGCGAGATATAATATATGTACCAATCATCGCGGCCGCAACCGAGATAATCGCAATACCAATCATCGCGTTAGTAAAAAATGAATAATCAAAGAGGCTGGATAAAGTCATTTCACATTATATAATATATTATCGGGCGGCTCGTGCTTCGCTGACAATCATCAGCAACTCGTCACGAACAGGCGACGGCAGTTCAATATTTCTTAGCTGAATCGAGCGTGCCCACCCGGCAATATCCTGAGGCAACAAAGTCAACAAAACATCGCGGAACTGATCGATTTCAGCGTCGCTATATTCATCGGGACGTCGTCCGACAAAACGGTCGAGTTCCTCGTCATCATAATATTCAATTTCTTTGCTGACAGATGCCAACAACGAGTCTTTCTCGCAAGTGATATGCAAGCCGCAGCACTGTTCCCCAGCCTCCACATCAGCCTGCGGTTCGGTTTCAACTCCGGCGTTGACGCGTGCCTGGTAGCGGCGATGACTCAGATACAGAGGTAAGCCGACAGCAATAAGCGATGCGAATATTATCAGAGAAACAATCATTTTGACAACTGCTTATTTTACAACTTCAAGTTTAAATCCCGCTCCGGCAAGATTATTCCAGAATTCGGGATAAGATTTTGAGACCACCTCGATATCCTCAATTATCAAACCTGGAAAGTTGACGGCAGCCGGTGCAAAAGCCATTGCCATTCGGTGGTCATCATAGGTTTTAATACGAGGGTTAGCATCGGGCGTACACTTTTTTCCGTCCCACGAAATAGCCTCGTTATTGATGATTTTTATATTGCATCCGAGTCGTCTTAACTCAGATTGAAGTGCTTGCAAACGGTCGGTTTCTTTTGACGGCAAAGTAGAGAGACCCGAAATATTGAATGGTATTCCGAGCAGAAATGATGTCACGGCAATAGTCTGAGCAATGTCGGGCTGACCTGTCAGGTCAATATCAAGACTGTCAACAAGTTTATTTGTATGACTGAGCAGAGCAACTCCTCCACCTTTTTCTTCAATGAAAGATGTGTCAACTCCAAGTTGGTCAAAATAGCGAGCCACAGCCGAGTCTCCCTGAATACTTTCCTGACGTAGATTACCCAGTCGAACACCGTTAGTGGCACCCGATGCGGTAAGCTCATACCAGTATGAAGCGCCCGACCAGTCGCCCTCGATAGCCCATTTGACGGTCGAATATTCGGAATGTGAAATCTCAATTTTACGGTCATGGAACATGACATTAACTCCCGCTCTCATCATCATAACAGCCGTCATCAAAATATACGGGAGTGAAATTATTTTGCCTTCAAGTTTGATTGTCAGTCCGTCGGTCATTGTCGGACCTATCATCATCAATGCCGAAATATATTGAGAACTTATCGACCCGGGAATCTTTACGACTCCCCCTTTGAGGTCACTACCTTTGATCTTCAATGGGGGGAAACCATCTTCCATCTCATAGGTTATATCAGCACCGATAGATCTCAATGCATCAACCAACAATCCAATCGGACGCTTTCTCATTCTCTCTGAGCCGTCAAGAACGACCTCTACCCCCGGACGTGACGCAAAGAACGCTGTAAGAAATCTCATCGCCGTTCCGGCAGCTCCAACGTTTACATTTCCACCCTCTACAGCCTTCAGCAACCCCAACTTCATAGCCTGTGTGTCATCACAATCGGCAAATTGAATCGAGTCGTCTATTCCACCTTTGGTAAGCGCCGATATAAGCAGCGCACGGTTGCTCATGCTCTTTGACAACGGAAGATCAAAAGCGAGACGTGAACGGTGAGCGGGAGGTGTTATTTTGTAATTCATAATCCAATCGGTTTGAATGAATTTATTTCACTAATTGAGCATCACGGAGTACTTTCTTTAATTTTTCAAGGGCGTTTTTAATGACTTGACGCTGTGTCCCGATATTAAATCGCATAAATCCTTCCCCCTCTTTACCAAACATCGCGCCATCGTTCAAAGCGAGGTGAGCATCGTTGGTGATTATCGACACAAGTCGATCATAATCAATCCCCAGTTCGCGGAAATCAAGCCAAACGAGGAATGACGCATCGGGGCGAAGTACTTTCACCTGCGGTAGATTTTCAGCAAACCACTCTTGCATGAAGTCAACTGTACCAGACAGATATTCAAGGAGCGCATCAAGCCAGTCAGCCGACTCATTATAGGCAGCCTCGGTCGCAATAGTGGCGAAGAAAGTAGGAGCATTGAACTCGTTCACTTCAAGCCAATGAAAAAATCCATCACGAATTTCAGTATTTTTTATCACCACCCACGAGCTGACAAGCCCGGCAATATTGAATGTTTTTGAAGGTGCGCCAAACACGATAGACACTTTCTCAGCCTCCTGACTGACTGTCGGAAACGAGATGTGATGTTTACCATCAAGCATCAAATCGCCGTGAATCTCGTCTGAAATAACAATCATATTATTTTCGGCAGCGATACGGGCAACTTCTCGCAATGTATCTTCATCCCATTGTATTCCGGCAGGATTATGGGGGTTGCATAAAATCATCAATCGCGGACGTTCAGCCTTAACGACATTTTCAAGACCTTTTAAGTCCATTGAATATGACCCGTCTGGGTTTTGTATCAATGGATTCTCTACGACAACCCGATTGTTACCAACACTGATATTTTTAAACGGATGATAAACCGGAGGTTGAATCAACACCTTATCGCCGGGTTTTGTAAAATAGTCAACGACGAGTGCAATTCCACGGACAATTCCCGGAATATACGTAATTTCCTCAGGCTTAACATCAAGATTATAACGATTTTTAATCCAATTTATAATTGAGGGAACATAACCGTCTGATGGAACAGCATATCCATAAACATGATGACCAACACGATTTTCAAGGGCTTGTGAAATAGCGGGTGCTACTTCGAAGTCCATATCGGCAACCCAAAGGGGCGTGAGGTCTTCTCGACCATAAAACTTTTTGAGGTTGTCAAATTTGACACACCCGGTGCCACGTCTGTTTACAGGCGCGTCAAAATCATAGATATTCTTCTTACCATTACTGCTCATAATGGCGACAAAGATACAAAAAAATTGCTATAGTGCATCATAACGAGGCGAGAATGTGTCGCCTAACATGATGTTACCGGTCGACGCACCAAGTTTGAGCCATCGTACACGCTGGTCAGAACGCCCATGGTTAAACGTTTCGGGAGTAGCATATCCTCGAGCTTTTTTCTGAAGATAATCATCTCCGATTTTTGATGCGGCATTAAGCCCTTCTTCTATATCTCCCGGCTCTAGAGAGTTAAACATCTGATTGTCGTGATAAGCCCATACACCAGCATAGAAATCGGCTTGCAATTCAAGGCGGACACTGATTTTATTAGCTTCGGTCTGGCTCAAGCGTGCCATATCTTCATGTGCTTCATCGAGTGTTCCAAGCAGATATTGAACGTGGTGACCAACCTCGTGAGCAATAACATAGGCACACGCAAAATCGCCGTCAATACCCATTGACTTCAACTCATTAAAGAAGTCAAGATCAAGATAAACCGTCTGATCAGCTGAACAATAGAATGGACCGGTCTGAGAAGTAGCACCTCCACATCCCGACTGCACAGCTCCGCTGAACAATACCAACTTTGGAGGGGTGTAGGTCATGCCCATATTATTAAATTTAGATGTCCAGACATCTTCTGTACCTGCTAAAATTTGTTTTGCAAAGACAGCCATCTCCTCTTCTTGAGCCGTAGGCTGATAATTCTGAGCGACTTGAGAATCTCCGGTCAGATATTCACCTGCGCCTTGAGTAATTACACTCATAGGGTCACCACCCGCCATCCAGGTAATCAATGCGGCGATAATCAATGCACCGATACCTCCACCGGCAAATTTAAAACCTCTACCACCACCAAACAATGAAGATTGTCCGCGGCGGTCATCTACATTTGAACTCTGTCGGCGTCCGTCAAGTCTCATAGTCGTGAATTTTAGTTTTCCTCAATATAATCGGCAATCCATTTCCCAACAGCTTGAGTCCCGTAGGTCGGATAACCGGGGAGCTGAAGATCGGGGGTACGCACATTATTATCAAGCGATGCGTTAACCGCTTTTCTAACAGCAGTTGCCTCATCTTTTAATCCGAAATATTCAAACATCATTGCCACAGAAAGAATCTGGGCAAGAGGGTTTGCAATATCTTTACCGGCAGCCTGAGGCCACGAACCGTGGATAGGCTCGAACACCGGAGTCTTTTCGCCGATAGATGACGATGCCAAAAGTCCCATAGAACCCGAAAGAACGCTTGCCTCATCAGTGAGAATATCACCAAAAGTATTTTCCGTTACAATCACGTCAAAAAAGCGCGGTTCCATAATCATTTTCATTGCCGCATTATCGACAAACATATAGTCGGTGGTAACATCTGGATATTGCGACTCCATTTCTTTTGCAACTTTTCTCCACAAACGACTTGAAGCAAGAACGTTAGCCTTATCAACAACTGTGAGGTGTTTACGACGGCGCTGAGCATATTCAAAAGCTGTTTTCAGGATGCGTTCAACCTCTTTACGAGTGTAAAGGTTGGTATCGTAAGCCTCATCATCACCCTCTTTTTTAGGACCGAAATACATACCTCCGGTCAACTCACGAATGCAAACAAAATCGGTTCCGCTAACGATATCACGACGCAACGGTGACATATCGAGCAGACACTCAAATGTTTCAATCGGACGAACATTGGCAAACAAACCAAGGCGGCGACGCATAGCCAACAAACCTTGTTCGGGGCGAACTTTAGCTTCGGGGTTATTATCATACCGAGGGTCTCCTACTGCCGAGAATAACACAGCATCGCTTTCACAGCAGATTTCGTATGTGGCTTCGGGGAACGGATCACCGACTGCATCAATAGCAACGGCACCCGCCAAAGCTTCTTTGAATGAAATTTCGTGATTGAAACGACGAGCGATCGCACGTGTTACTTCTACACCGACTTTTGATATTTCAGGACCGATGCCGTCTCCGGCAATAACAGCTATTTTAAGATTCATATCATTGGCTTTTATTTATTTGATTTCTTTTCGTATGCAACAACATCATCGCGACGTGACAACAGGTAGTCAACATCATCGAATCCGTTAAGCAGACAATATTTTTTGTAGGGATTGATTTCAAATTTATACTCCATGCCGATTGCATCACATTTTATTGTCTGATTTTCAAGATCGACAGTAACCTGAACAGTCGGATCAGCTGTAATTGCAACGAGTAGTTTGTCAAGCATATCCTGAGGGATAGTCACGGGCAAAACAAATGAGTTGAGTTCGTTATTCTTGTGAATATCGGCAAAGAAACTTGAAACAACAACGCGGAATCCATAATCATGGATTGCCCATGCGGCGTGTTCACGGCTCGACCCACAACCAAAATTCTTTCCTGCTACAAGAATAATTCCACCGTATGCTGGATTATTCAACGGAAAATCAGCAATCGGATTACCGTTAGCATCAAAACGCTGGTCATAGAAAAGTTTTTCGCCAAAGCCTTCACGGGAGGTTGACTTGAGAAAACGTGCCGGAATAATACGGTCAGTATCAATATTTTCGGCTGGCATCGGCACACAGGTCGATGTTATTGTAGTAAATTTCTCTTTCATCATTTTGTAGCTAAGGTTCGTGGATCGGTTATACAGCCTGTAACAGCGGCAGCGGCGGCAGTCATTGGTGAAGCAAGGATTGTACGCGCTCCGGGACCTTGACGACCTTCAAAATTTCGGTTTGAAGTTGATACCGACAATTTTCCGGCAGGAATCTTATCGGGGTTCATAGCCAAACAAGCCGAACATCCGGGCTGACGGAGTTCCATTCCTGCATCGTAGAAGATTTTATCAAGACCTTCTTTACGAATCTGCGCTTCAACTGCACGAGACCCGGGCACAAGCCAAACTGTTACGTTATCTGCTTTTTTGCGACCTTTTACAATCTTTGCAAAGTCGCGAAAATCTTCAATGCGACCGTTAGTACAACTACCGACAAACACATAATCGACAGGAGTTCCAAGCAATGATTTGCCCGATTCAAAGCCCATGTATGCCAACGCATCGGCGAATGATGCCGCAGCAGACGCATCAGCCGGAGCATCGGGGACCTTTTCATCAATAGCAATTCCCATTCCGGGATTTGTTCCGAAAGTTATGCGGGGCTTGATAGCGGCTGCATTGAATTTAATTTCACGATCAAAGACAGCGTCATCGTCTGACTTGAGCGACAACCAATATTCAACAGCCTTATCCCACTCAGAACCTTTAGGAGCATACTGACGGTTACGGCAATATTCAATGGTAACTCCATCGGGAGCAACAAAACCACCGCGCGCTCCCATCTCGATTGACATATTACATAATGTCATACGTCCTTCCATCGACAGCGAACGGATAGCCTCACCAGCATATTCAACAAAATAGCCGGTTGCACCCCCGGTCGAAAGTTGCGAAATAATATACAGTGCGACATCTTTTGCAGTAACACCTTCAGCCAACTTACCATCAACAGTTATACGCATTGTTTTTGGCTTAGACTGCAACACACATTGAGAAGCAAGAACCATTTCAACTTCACTTGTACCGATGCCAAAGGCGATTGAGCCGAAAGCACCGTGAGTTGAAGTATGGCTGTCGCCACAAACGATCGTCATCCCCGGAAGAGTTAATCCGTTTTCCGGTCCGATCACATGAATAATACCGTTACATTCTGAGCCGAGAGGGAAATATGTCAAGCCAAATTCCTTGGCATTGCGTTCAAGAGTCTCAACCTGATTACGCGAAACCGAGTCAGCTATCGGGAGATGCTGATTTTCTGTGGGGACATTATGGTCGGGAGTACAGAACGTACGTTCGGGACGAAACACCTGTATTCCGCGATTGCGAAGACCGTCAAAAGCCTGGGCTGTAGTTACCTCATGACAATAATGTCGGTCGATATAAAGTTGTGTGGGACCATCGGGAATTGTGTTAACTGCATGCTCGTCCCAAATTTTATCAAAAAGCGTTTTTGCCATTAGTGATTAATTTATTTTTTATTTGGCAAATTTGTTAATTGCATCAATAAACGCTTCGGCACTTGCACCAACGATGTCTGTGTTTGCCGAGAATCCGTTGTATTCCATTCCTTCATGTTCAACAGTCATGTGAACTTTACCAATGTCATTGCTACCTCGGTTGATTGCCTGGATAAGAAACTCTTTGACAACCATTTGACGGTGGATGATATTCTTGATTGCCGACAAAGCAGCATCAACCGGACCATTACCCGAAGCACATGCCTCAAATTTTTCACCGGCAATGTCAAGTCCGACACTGGCAACCGAGTGAACTCCGATACCGCTTGTAACCTGAAGGAAGTCGAGTTTTATGCGACGTGACAAAGCGTGGTGGCGTCCTGCAAGCATGAGGATATCATCATCATTAATTTCTTTCTTACGGTCGGCAAACTTGAGGAATGCTTCGTAAGTTTTATCAAGATGTTCTTTGTCGAGATCGATACCAAGCACATGAAGACGATGTTTGAGTGCGGCACGTCCGCTACGAGCGGTAAGCACGATAGAGTTTTCGTCGATACCGACATCCTTCGGGTCGATAATCTCGTATGACTCGCGATTTTTCAATACACCATCCTGATGGATTCCTGATGAGTGGGCAAACGCATTACGACCGACAATAGCCTTGTTGGGTTGAACAGGCATATTCATCAAGCTTGAAACCAATCGGCTTGTCGGATAAATACGACGAGCATTAATATTTGTATCAATGCCGAGTTCGTGGTGCGATCTCAGGGTCATAACAACCTCTTCGAGCGAAGTGTTACCGGCACGTTCGCCGATACCGTTAATTGTCACCTCAGCCTGGCGTGCACCATTGATAATACCGCTGACGGTATTAGCGGTTGCCATACCAAGGTCGTTGTGACAGTGAGTTGCTATTGTGATTTTATCAATACCTTTAACATTTTCTACAAGGTATTTGATTTTAGCACCAAATTCTTCAGGCAAGCAATAACCGGTTGTGTCGGGAATATTTACGACAGTTGCACCGGCCTTGATTACAGCCTCGATTACACGGGCAAGATATTCATTATCAGTTCGACCGGCGTCTTCGGCATAGAACTGAACATCTTCAACAAAACGTTTAGCATAACTTACTGCCGCAACCGCACGTTCGATAATCTCCTCGCGATTTGAGTTGAACTTATATTTAATATGAGAGTCTGATGTACCGATTCCGGTATGGATTCGTTTATGTTTTGCATATTGCAAAGCTTCAGCCGCAACCTTGATATCATTTTCAACCGCACGTGTCAATGCACATATTGTAGGCCATGTCACAGCTTTAGATATTTCAACGACCGAGTTAAAATCGCCCGGACTCGAAACCGGGAAGCCGGCTTCTATAACGTCAACACCCAATTCTTCAAGAGCTTTAGCAACTTCAATTTTCTCAACAGTATTGAGCTGACATCCGGGAACCTGTTCTCCGTCACGGAGGGTTGTGTCGAATATATATAATCTATTATCCATATTAAAATTATTATTTTTTAGCTATAAAACATAGCCGTACATAAATTAAGTTGCAAAATTAATAATTTAGCTACAATTTGTAAAATAAATCTGCATAAAATTTCATTTTAATAACATTATAAGTGTTAGATGCACTATGATTTTTTAAATCACACTTTTTTTATTACCTTTGTACCGTAAAAAAGAAAAACTGATTTTGAGACTACACGCTATGGACATCAAAGAATCTATGCGCGAAATACTTAAAGCTGAAAGCAACGCTATTTTACAGATTCCCGTTACCGACGGGTATGAACGTGCTGTTGACCTGATTGTGGAGCATGTTCACAATCGCGGTGGAAAGCTTGTTACGTCAGGAATGGGTAAAGCCGGGCAGATTGCAATGAATATCGCCACGACATTCTGTTCGACAGGGACACCAGCTGTCAATCTTCACCCGTCTGAAGCACAGCACGGTGACCTCGGTGTTATTCAACCCGACGACCTGCTGTTGCTCATTTCAAACTCAGGGAAAACCCGCGAAATTGTCGAACTGATTTCGCTTGCACGCGAGTTGTATGACACTCCTCTACCAATCATTGTCATCACAGGCGATGAAAATTCGGTGCTCGCTCGCGAAGCTGACGTTGTCCTCCCGACCGGGGGCGCACCCGAAGTATGTCCGCTTGGCATGACTCCCACAACTTCTACCACAGTTATGACTGTTATCGGTGACATTCTCGTAGTTAATGTAATGAAGCGAACAGGTTTCACACGTGCAGAATATGCCAAACGTCATCACGGCGGCTATCTCGGTCAAGTATCGCGTAGCTGATAATCTCTCTTCATTTTTCTTTTAAACCTAAAACCATCTCTATGTATCTGAAAAATATATTTTTTATTGCCGACATTGATTTTCAAGTTTATTTTGACGGTCTCAAGCCCAAACGAGTTGGGGTTGGCGGTACACTTGTAAATGTTGCTTGCGACATTGCTAAAGATAAAGAGGTCAAAGTTTCTTTGATTTCAGAGACCGGTAACGACTACCTCGGTGGAGTTATCATTGACACTCTCGACAAATCAGACATTGATACTCACTCAATCGATCGCGCACCAGACATCGTCACTCCTGCCACTCTCATCTTCAAGAACGGTAAAGTAAACGAGGTGAATCGATATTCAACCCGCAGCAATCTGCCCGAAAACGGTCTCGATGTTGTTTGGCCCACAAACCTCAATCACGATGCGGCGGTTGTGTTTGGCGGTTATATGGCTGTCAATCCACGCTATCAGCACAATCTCCAGGTATTGATTGAGCATGCGTCATCACGCAACGCAAAAATCATTTATTTCCCAGGATTTGACCCGTCAAGAATTTCGTCTTTGACAATCGAACGTCCAAAAATAATCGAATACTTCGAAAAATCTGAAGTCATCATCACCCGTACCCGTGACCTCAAATTTTTCTTTGGCGAAGACACCCCTGCCGAAGTCTATAGAAAACATCTTTGCTTCTACGACTCATTATTTATTAATGTAGATGAGCACTCAATCGAATTCTTTGGACCGCAAAGCAAACACGAGGTCATCGAACTCGAAAAAGGCACCGAAGAGATTAACGCCATAAGTCTTGCTCTTCAAAAAATCATCTAATAATCTTTTGATTTAGAATATGTCAACTGCAACTGCAGGGGCTGCGCCCCACACTCCACTACCCGATGTGCCTGAAATGAGAGTCGCTATCGTTCAGGCTGAGTGGAATCACCATATAACCGATGCGCTCACCGACGGAGCTGTAGAACTTTTTAAGCAACAGGGCTTTACCGATGACCACATCGACATTTTCAAAGTTCCCGGAACAGTCGAACTGACATTCGCAGCATCACAGCTCATTGAAGCATCACTCTATGACGCAATCATAGTTTTCGGCTGCGTGATTCGCGGTGGTACACCCCATTTTGATTATGTTTGCCAAAGCGTAACTCAAGGCATCACATCGCTCAACGCCGACTGTGACATTCCCGTCATTTTCGGAGTGTTGACCGTTGACAACGAGCAAGATGCGATTGACCGTGCCGGTGGTCGTCTTGGCAACAAAGGAACTGAGGCAGCCGAAGCAGCAATAAAAATGCACGATTTTGTTTGCAAGGTTAAGGAACTTTAATTAACTTTGCATCACTTTAGGGCGAATACCAGAGTGGCCAAATGGGGCAGACTGTAAATCTGCTGACTTATGTCTTCGGTGGTTCGAATCCATCTTCGCCCACATCATAACCAGTACATCATTATCACATCTTTGGCTTCGGCAATTGTCCGAAGCTTTTTTATTTTAAACTATTTTATTACCTTTGCACAAACTATAATAACCAAAGCATAAGTCCATGAAATTTAGATTGCTTCTCGCGGCGTTGACAATGACCGCATCCCTATCAATCCTTGCAGCTAACAAAAACGGTAATTCTATCAGTGTTGACCCGCCAATGTGGTGGACCGGCATGGCTAATGATACCCTCCAACTGATGATCAATGCGCCCGGGGCTGCTTCTTACACAGCTACCACAAAATATCCGGGAGTGAAAATAATTGACAACATTCGCCTTGACTCGCCCGACTACCTATTTATATATCTCACGATTGACAAAACCGCCAAACCGGGCAATCTTCCCATCAAGTTAACCAACGGTAATGTTAAAGTCACTTTTGATTATCCGCTACTTGCACGAGACCGCAAACCGGAAGATTATGAAGGATTTGATGCCGGAGATGTGCTTTATCTTGTCATGCCCGACCGCTTTGCCGACGGCAACCCTACAAACAACGAAATGTCGATTTTGAAAAATCCGTCAAAAGTTGATCGCTCCAAGCCCAACAGTCGTCACGGTGGCGACATCAAAGGTATTGAGCAACATCTTGATTACATTGATTCACTCGGTGTTACCGCTATTTGGCTCAATCCGGTTCTTGAAAACGATATGAGAGGTGGAAGTTATCACGGCTACTCAACGACCGATTTCTATAAAATTGATCCACGCTTGGGTACTAACGAAGAATATGTCGAATTTATCAAGAAAGCATCTGATCGTGGACTCAAAGTTGTTATGGATATGATTTTCAACCACTGCGGTTCAGAACATCCATGGCTTAAAAATCCACCGTCAAAAGACTGGTTCAACTTCCCCGACTACGAAAATAACTACGTTCAGACAAACCATCGTTTATCAACACTTCACGACCCCTACGCGAGCGACTATGACCTGAAACAGGCAACCGACGGCTGGTTTGTAAAATCAATGCCCGACCTGAATCAACGCAATCCCCACCTCATGAAGTATCTAATTCAAAATTCTATATGGTGGATTGAGTACAGCAAGATCAACGGCATCAGAATGGACACATATCCCTACGCCGACATCAGAGCAATGGCTCGCTGGATTGACGCCGTACTTGCCGAATATCCCAACTTCAATATAGTTGGCGAATGTTGGTATGCCCACGAAGGTTCGGAAGCATTCTGGCAAAGAAGTTCAAAAGTCAATACCGAAGATCCTCGACTACCGACCGTTATGGATTTCCGCATATCAATTGATGCGCAAAAGGCATTTGATGGCGAGACAAACGAAGGACATGACGGCTTGAACATTCTTTATGATCACCTTTCACTCGACCATCTTTTTGCCAATCCTCAAAAGGTATTGACATTTGTCGATAATCACGACACAGACCGCTACCTGCGTACAGCACCCGACTCGCTCGACACTTGGAAACAGGCAATGACATTCCTTCTTACCTCTCGCGGCATTCCTCAGATTTACTATGGGACAGAGCTACTTATGAACGGAACGAGAGCCGATGGTGGCGACGGAAACGTGCGCCGTGACGTGCCGGGCGGTTTTGCCGGTGACACAATAAATGCGTTTACTCGTGCCGGTCGTTCCGACCTCCAAAACGAAGCATACGACTTCTTGTCAAACTTGCTTAACTGGCGACGCACCGTAGCCCGTGATGTTGTCACCAATGGTTCGCTCAAACACTTTGTTCCAAGTAACAAACTGTATGTTTATCAGCGTAAACTTGACAATCGCGAAATCACCGTCATTCTCAACGGAACCTCGGACAATGTAACAGCCGATATGTCACGCTATGCCGAAATATTAAGACCAGGCTCTGTTCTGACTGATGTAATCACCGACAAAAAGGTGACAATATCTCCCGAGATGACATTCACACCCCGTCAGATACTTGTACTTCAAAACTTTTGACATCGGTGAAACTCATAGGCATATTATCTGATACCCACAGCTGTTGGGACGACCGTTACGCCACTCATTTTAAAGAGTGTGACGAAATTTGGCATGCCGGAGACATTGGCGACATCTCAATCATTGAACGTCTGCGTGAAATTTGTCCGACTGTTCGTGCGGTCAAAGGGAATATCGATCATGGCATCGTCAGCCGTGTTTGTCCCGAAGTCGAAATTTTTACGGAAGAAAACATCAATGTACTGATGACCCATATCGGAGGCTACCCAACCCACTATGCACCCGGTATCAAGACAATGCTCAAAGAGAACCGCACCAAACTTTTTATCAGCGGACACAGTCATATACTCAGGGTAATGCCCGACGCAAACCTCGACCTATTGCACATAAATCCCGGCGCAGCCGGCAATCAAGGGTGGCAAAAGGTCAGGACTCTTGTCCGGCTTACTCTTGACAACGGAGATATGCGTGACCTCGACGTTATCGAACTTGGCAAATTAAAAATTTAACTCAATATGAAAAATACAATCTACTCAATTATAGCCATTTCGCTTATCTGCTCGACATTTACAAGTTGTAAAACTTCTGAAAAGAACTATCGTGCGGCATACGAGCTGGCTCAGCAAAAGAAGACCGAATCAGACGGTGAAACTGATAATCTCATAAAAAAAGAGGAAGGACCTCAATCGACTTTAATTGACGGAGTAGTTCTACCTGTAAAGTCAGTTTATACAAGTCCGGTTCGCGACATCGAAGGATTCGATCCTGCTGACGTAAAAAAATACAATGTTGTTATTGCCTCGTTCCGCCAGCTGTTTAATGCTAAATCAGTTAGAAAACGTGCAATTACCGCCGGATTTGACAAAGCTTATATTCTCGTCGATCGCGACAAAGTATATTATGTTGTTGCTCAATCTTATAGTACAGCAGCAGAAGCCGAAGCTGCACTCAAAAAAGTAACCAAAGCCGAGCCGGTGGTTATGAAATCTCCGTACCCCTACATTTTGCGTCGTCCCTGACGGCAAGCGTAATCAACGCTTCGCCCCATCGTTCATAATATAACTGAAAACCTACTTGCCCTTCACTTGTTTCAACAACAGCGTAGGGCTCTTTTTCATTTAAAGTCGGTAGCTTTATTGCAAACAATGACAATCCTTTTTGCAACATCGCTTTATAAACCGCCTCCTTGATAGTCCATGCCCTGAGAAGATTATCTATATCACCTGCATATCCCATTTCATTTTCCCTCAAGAACTTAGACGCTACTCGGCGGAGTGCTTCACGTGGATATTCTATATCTACTCCAACAATCTTATCGGGAGAATATACTGCAATTAGAATATCCCGGGAATGAGAGATGGTAAACGAACCTGATACACCTTTAATATAGGGATGTCCGTCGGCGGCATGCTTGATTTCGACATCTCGACCAAACATACGTTCAACGGCAATTTTAGCTGCAACTTTTTCTTTTAGCTTGGTCTCATTGCAACCGATCGAGTTGACCTTCAGGTCAAGGTTTACAGCGGTCAAATCGACTACTTCAACAAGTAGCGCTTGATTTTGCAATAATTTAAAAAGAGTTACATTGCTCACGCCTCTTACCTTTTATCCACCTGTGGTTCAGGCATAACTTTTACGCGAACCGATGCAATTCTGTGATGATCAATATCCAAAATTAAGAATCGGCAACGGCTATAGACCAATGATTCTTTTTCTTTCGGAAAGTCACCTTTGATAGCGAGCAACATTCCGGCGAGAGTTTCGGCATCTTCGGCCACATCAGCAAAATCATCCTCATCCAATCCGGTCACGCGGAAGAAGTCGGTCAAGAACGTTTTACCCTCAAAGATATATGTATCATCGGGAAGACGTTTATAGAATTTTTCCTCCTCGTCATACTCATCATTAATGTCACCGACAATCTCTTCAAGGACGTCTTCAAGTGTTACTACACCTCTGGTTCCACCGAACTCGTCGATAACAATCGCCATGTGAATTTTCAGCTTTCTGAAATCCTCCAAAAGGTCATCAATCATACGCGATTCCGGTACAAAGTAAGGCTTTCTGATTAGCTTTCGCCAATCAAAGTCTTTGTCTTCGCTGAAAGATAGATAAGGAATCAAGTCGCGGCTATAAAGCACTCCTTTTATATTGTCCTGAGTATTTTCATAAACCGGCAAGCGCGAGTATCCGCTTTCAACCACGATTTTCATTACGGCAGGAAAATCGAGAGCTATGTTAATGTCGGTCATATCGACACGAGGTGTCATAATTTCTGAAGCCGTTGTATCGCCAAATTTCAAAATACCTTCAAGCATTTCTTTATCGCTGCCTGACGCCTTAACATCGGTAATTTCAAGCGCTTGTGAAAGATCATCGGCGGTAATAGCATCGGGGTGACGTTCAACCACATGGTTTACAAATCGTGAACTCTTGACCAAAATTGACGAGAACGGATAAAGCAATTTTACCATAAAAGTAACCGCTCCGACTGTTGCCTGAGCCCATTTCACAGGATAATTGTTGGCTACAAGCTTAGGTAGTATCTCGCCAAAAAGTAATATTAAGAAGGTAAGGATAACGGTTTGCAATACGAAACTCATCCACGGCTCCATTGAATCGAACAGCGGGTTGAGGGCAAACGAGCAAAGCACAACGATAGTCACATTTACCAAGTTATTGGCTATAAGAATAGTTGCCAAAAGACGTTTGGGAGAGTCAAGCAATGATTTGATTGCATCATGCTTGGGCGATTCTTCAATCTCATCATCATAGGTCGGCGAAAGCGAGAAAAATGAGATTTCGCTACCCGAAACAAAACCTGAGATAAACAAACATATAACTGCAACTGCCAATGCAACAATTTGACTGGCAGATAAAACATTAATATCGGCTGTCATCATACACAGATTACAAGCCGGAAGAGGGTCTAAGTCCAAATTAATTAGTTTAGTTAAACAATAGGTCAAACTCCAATAACTGTCAGTATCAAAACATTGACCTGTTTTCGCCTGCAAATTTACATCTTTATTTTAAATTAAACAAAATCAAATGGGTAAATCACTAATGAATTAACTATCATTGAAAAATTTTCAAGCTCAAAGCATTACTATTCAAAAAAAATCACTATCTTTGCATCGCTTTTGAAAAATCTGTTCATCAGCGACTCGGGGTGTAGCACAGTTGGCAGCGCGCCACGTTCGGGACGTGGAGGTCGGAAGTTCGAGTCTTCTCACCCCGACAAATTCCCGTTAACCGCAAGTCTTCACCGATTTGCGGTTTCTTTTTTAACCATAAAAACTATTCGATATGACACAATCTGAAACTCCCATACTCCTCCTAACCGGCTATCTCGGTAGCGGTAAAACAACACTGCTTAATCATATTCTCCATAATAAAAAAGGCATTAAATTTGCCGTTATTGTTAATGACCTCGGTGAAATTAACATCGATGCCGATCTGATTCGTAAAGGTGGAATTGTTGGAGCGGACGAAACGTCTGACGATCTCGTTGCACTCCAAAACGGATGTATTTGCTGTACTCTCCAAAATGACCTTATCAAGCAAATCTCCGACCTCATCATGACCCACAACTTTGATTACATCGTTATCGAAGCAAGCGGGATATGCGAACCGGCACCAATCGCCCGAACTATTGACGCAATGAACCGTATGGGTGCTCCCGTCCCTGAATCTCGTCCGCGTCTCGACTGTATCGTGACCGTTGTAGATGCACTGCGCATGAAAGCCGAATTTGAAAATGGAGACTCACTCCGTCGCCCGAACCTTGATGAAGATGACATCGAAAATCTAATCATTGAGCAAATCGAATTCTGCAATATCATCATTCTCAACAAGATATCAGAAGTCACGACTGAAGACGCTGCAAAACTCAAAGCAATCATCCGTGCTCTACAGCCCAAAGCCCGAATCATCGAGTCAGACTACGCCAACATCGACATCGAGGAAATCATCAACACCAATCTCTTTGATTTTGAGAAAGTAGCGACCTCGGCAACCTGGGTTGATCAAATCGAGAACCATCATCCCGATGAAGATGATCATGATGAACACGAACATCATCACCATCATCATGACGATGATGAGCATGAGCATCACCACCATGATCACGACCATCACCATCATCACCACCACGATGGGGAAGGTGAAGCTGAAGAATATGGAATCGGCACAATGGTTTATTATAACCGTCGCCCCTTCAATTTTGAGAAATTTGACCGCATGGTCAACCTTCACTGGCCAAAGAATATAATTCGTGCCAAAGGCGTAGTTTATTTCAGCCAAAACCGCGATATGTCAATTCTCTTTGAACAAGCCGGTACTCAAAAAAAAATCACCGAAGCCGGATATTGGTTTGCAACCGCCCCTGAAGCCGAACTCAAACAGATGATGAAAAACGATGCCAACCTGCGTCGCGACTGGGACGAAAAATATGGCGACCGTATGGAAAAAATCGTATTGATCGGTCGCGATCTTGACCGTCAAAAACTCTACGAACTTTTTGACAGCTGTCTCGAAAAAGAATAGTCACATTTTTATCCCCTAAAATTTTGTCATTAAAAAAATTACCCCTAACTTTGCATCGCAAGTTAGGGGTATTAGCTCATCTGGCTAGAGCGCAACACTGGCAGTGTTGAGGTGAGCGGTTCGAGTCCGCTATACTCCACAAAAATAAAAACCGATGTAATTCAAAATTTACAACGGTTTTTATTTTTTATCACACGCCAATATGCACTTTCAAAATTACATTCATTGAAGAATATAGCTGTTTTTGCCTCGGGAAGCGGGTCTAACGCTGAGAATCTGATTCGTTATTTTAACGAAAATCAGCGTGGTGCCAAAGTTAATCTTGTAATTTGCAACAAGCAAAATGCAGGAGTCGTTGACCGTTCCAAACGTTTGGGCGTCGATTGCGTCATCTTGACAAAAGAACAAATACAAGACCCTGAAGCACTTTTACCGATATTGGGATTCCACAACACTGACATTATAGTCCTCGCAGGATTCCTGCTGCTTATTCCCCAATTTCTAATTGATCGATACGAAAACCGCATAGTCAATATCCACCCCGCCCTACTCCCCAAATTCGGAGGCAAAGGAATGTATGGTCGCCACGTCCACGAAGCTGTTATCAATGCCGGCGAGAATGAAACAGGAATTACAATCCACTATGTCAATGGTCATTATGACAGTGGCGACATCATCTTTCAAGCCCAAGTTTCACTATCCCCTGACGATACCGTCGAAGATGTCGAAGCAAAAGTTCACGACCTCGAACAAATGCATTTTGCCCAAGTAATTTTTGATACATTCTGCGCAAAATAAAATTACACCATAACTCACTGATTTTATTATCTCAAATATCCATATTTGCGGTATGAAACTGATAGAACTCAATATGGACAAAATCATCGCCTTGTGCAAAAAGTACAAAGTCGCTAAATTGTGGGTATTCGGTTCTATTCTAACCCCTCGCTTCAATGCCGACAGCGAAGTTTTTGCATGAAGTGTTTGATTGCACAAAAAAGCTATTAAAACGGCTAATTCATTAAAAATTATTCGTAATTTTGCACATTGATTATCAATTAACTGTGTTTTAAAATACATTTTTAAATGAAAGTAGCTATTGTTGGCGCCAGTGGCGCTGTCGGACAGGAACTTTTAAGAGTACTCGACGAACAAAATTTTCCCGTTGACGAACTTCGCCTTTTCGGCTCAAGCCGTAGTGCCGGTAGTAAATATAAATTTCACGGAGAAGAAATAGCCGTAAAAGAACTCACTCACGATGCTGAGGACTTCCGCCACATCGACTTTGCATTTGTTTCAGCCGGAGCTTCGACCTCTAAAGAATTTGCCGAAACAATCACACGTCACGGTGCAACCATGATTGATAACTCAAGCGCCTTCAGAATGGATGCCGATGTTCCGTTGGTTGTTCCCGAAGTTAATGGCGATGATGCGTTTCAGGCTACACGCAACATTATCGCCAATCCTAACTGCACAACAATACAGATGGTTGTTGCACTCAAACCAATCAACGACCTTTCGCCTATACGCCGCGTACACGTTGCTACATATCAGGCGGCAAGCGGAGCAGGTGCAACCGCAATGGACGAACTCGTCAACCAAACCGCTCAGCTTTCGCGCGGCGAAGAACCGACTATCGAAAAATTTGCCTATCAGCTTGCTTTCAACGTTATTCCTCACATTGATGTTTTCACCGACAACGGCTACACTAAAGAGGAAATGAAAATGTATAACGAAACAAAAAAAATCATGCACGCGCCCGACCTGAATGTTTCGGCAATGTGTGTTCGCGTGCCGGTTATGCGCGCCCACAGCGAAGCAATTTGGGTCGAAACCGAGCGTCCAATCAGCGTTGCAGAAGCTCGTCGCGCATTTGAAAACGCAGTTGGTGTGCAAATCATTGATGAACCCGCCGAAAAACGCTACCCGATGCCTCTCGAAATAGCAGGTAAAGATCCCGTTTATGTCGGACGTATCCGCCAAGACCTTACCAATCCCAACGGCTTGACTTTCTGGACTGTTTCTGACCAAATCAAAAAGGGAGCAGCCCTCAACGCCGTTCAGATTGCAATGTATATGATCGAGAACGCCAACCTCCGATGATTCCGCTCGCGATAGTCACCGACCCTATTTCAATATTTTTCATCGTTCTGGTGATAATATTGATGGCGCCCGTCATTCTCAATAAGCTGCACATTCCTCACATTATCGGAATGATAGCTGCCGGAGTAGTGGTGGGTCCATATGGGTTTGATGTGCTTGACAGCGACAGCAGTTTTGAAATTTTCGGACAGGTCGGACTTCTTTATTTGATGTTCCTTGCCGGACTCGAAATAGATATGTTCCGACTTAAACTCAACTTCAATCGCGGACTCGTATTTGGACTCTTAACATTCTTTGTTCCGTTGATTCTCGGTGCAATAACGAGCCTCTGGATTCTACATTTAGACGTCACAACATCGGTTTTGTTAGGGTCAATGTACGCATCCCATACCCTCATAGCCTACCCTATCACCGCTCGCCTTGGAATTTCAAAAAGTCAGGTCGTACTCATTGCTGTTGTCGGAACAATCATTGCAGTAACAGGCTCACTTTTAGCACTCGGAATTGTCGTTGACATCCATAACGCCGGCGAATTTGAGTTTTTGCATCTACTCTGGTTACTCGTCAAAATGGCAATCTATTGCGCCGCCATTCTTTATCTGTATCCACGCTTGACCCGACGTTTCTTCAAGGAGAACAGTGACAATGTAACCCAGTTTGTCTATGTTCTTGCAATGGTTTTCATGTCAGCTATCATAGCAAAAGCAATTGGACTTGAAGCCGTATTAGGTGCCTTCTTTGCCGGTCTCGTCCTCAACCGATATGTCCCATCGGGGTCTTCTCTTATGAGTCGAATCGAATTTGTCGGCAACGCACTTTTTATTCCTTACTTTCTGATCGGAGTCGGAATGATGATAAATCTCCACGTTGTTACTAACACCGAGACCATCATCGTCACCGCCGAAATTCTGGTAATCGCACTTGCCGGAAAATGGATTGCAGCATGGATTGCTCAACGTATATACAAGATGGACGGAGATGCGCGTCGCTTATTATTCGGACTGACAACCGCCCACACAGCCGTTGCTCTTGCAGTCGTAACTATCGGCTACAATATGACCGGACCGAACGGTGAACATCTGATGGACGAGACAATACTTAACGGCACGATCATGGTAATCTTAATCACTTGTGCCATAGCTCCGTTTGTTACCGCCGGAGCCGCATCACGCATCAAAATTGCAATGCTCACCAACGGCGAATCAGATGAGCAGGCTCGCAAAATCAAGGTCGAAAACGTATTGATTCCGATTGCCAATCCCGTAACCGCGCCATCGCTTGTCGAACTTGCTTTGTTAATGTCAAACGGCGAGGATGAAGATACTACGCGTCGAAAAGCCCGTATATTTGCACTCAACGTGCGCAACGACAACTCGGCCAAATCCAAGGCAATGAGTCGTAACTCGCTTGAAATTGCAGTGGCAGCCGGGGCAGCCGTCGATTCTGCTGTAACCCCTATCGAGCGTTATGACCTCAATACAATCACAGGCTTGGTAAACGTTATCGAAGAGCGTGACATCAGCCGTGTTATCATCGGCATGCACCGTCGCGCAACAATGATTGACAGCTATTTCGGTTCAACAATTGACCGTCTCGTCAAATCGACCAACAAAATGATTGTCATCTCGCGATTCTTCATCCCGGTCAACACTGTTACGCGCATCGTGGTAGTTGTCCCCGACAAAGCCCAGTTTGAAACCGGATTCAAAGGATGGCTATCGGCTATCGGCAACCTTACCCGACAACTCGGATGTCGAGTGATTTTCTGCTGCAAGACCGAACTCCAATCAATCATCAAAGCCACCTTACGCGAAGAGCGACTCGTTATCAGGTCGGAATACCGTACCCTTGACGAAGATGACGACTTTGTACTGCTGGCAAACCGAATTCTCGATGACGACCTGCTGGTTTACATTAACTCACGCCCGACCTCAGTCAGCTACTCAGCCAATATGACCGAAGTTCCTACATTCCTCCAAAAATATTTTGCGAGCAACAACATAATGGTGATTTATCCCGAGCAATTTGGAGACCAGTCATCGGCAGCATCATTCGTCGATCCGATGGCAAACGACCTCAGTCAGGCAGCCTCACCCGTCTTTACGAAAATCAGAGGATGGTGGCGCCGTTCGGTTTATTATCCAATGTATAAATTCACCCATAAGCGTTCGCGACGTAAAAACAAAATTGACTTATAATCAATGGCAGACAACTATCTTGAACGAAAAATGGAAGAACACCGCCGAGGGGCATCTCCACGCAAAACCTCGGTTGGTCCGACCAAAGGGAAGTTATCATTTAACTTTCCTCCTCGTCGAGTATTGTTGTTTGATCTTGACGAAAATTTAACCGCACGACTTGTTCAAGCCTATGGGGAAACAGGATGCCGAGTAGCCGTTTACCCGGGAATAACCTCGATTGACGGAGCACGGCTAATCAGTTCGACCAACAATCCCTCGACCGACTTAACTGGCGTTCTAAACGCTTGGGGCGATATCGACATTGTTGTCGCTCTATCCAACTCTCAACTCGTTGACAACTCCATTCAAACCATATTAACCCATCGCGAGTTGCTTCCCTACCCCAATGACTACGGCTTGAGATTAATTGCAATTGGAGAAACCAACCCGCTCATATCTGACAACGTTACAACCTGTTTCATCGAAACAAAACAACCGATACCATCTGACGCATTTCAAAAAATTGTGCCGTCAGTCCTCTTCCTATCATTAAACGATATGGCAAACACGAATATTAAACTCTAATCATTTTAAGACAATGCTGTCAAACTCTATCTCTATCGCACGCCGATACACATTTTCAGTCTTAATTCTGTTACTCTTAATAACTTTCATTCCATTCCTGGGCGAAACCTACTTCAACACTAAAGGAGAGCCGAGAGAAGCGCTTGTTGCTGTCGATATGCTACAAACCGGCAACTGGATTCTACCGATTGGCAATAGCACCGACATGCCCTACAAACCGCCGATGTTGGCATGGTGCATAGCTATTCTATCATTCATCAACGGCTTTGTCGTCACCGAATTTGTTTCGCGACTCCCATCTGCCTTGGCTATGATTGCCATGGGATTAGTAGTTTATCAATATACCCGTCGTTCAACCGGTCAAACAACAACTGCATTTTTCACCGTACTCGTCCTCGCCACAATGTTTGAGGTTCACCGTGCGGCAACAAACTGCCGTGTTGATATGCTGCTGACCGCATTTATGGTTATCGCGATATATCGAATGACCCTCTGTCCTAAAGTCACCAAACGTTTTATCGACATACCCTCGATATTATTATTGAGTGGCGCGGTATTGACAAAGGGACCGGTCGGAATGGTCATACCCTGTGCAATCGCATGGATTGTCATGCTCGTGCGTCATCAAAACACCGTGAGGGCAACCATTAGCATGGTCGTGACCGGCATTCTATCACTCATAATCCCCGCTTTATGGTATTATGCAGCCTACAAACAAGGGGGCGCTGAGTTCCTTGACCTTGTTATTGAAGAAAACTTCGGACGTATGACCGGTACAATGTCATATGAATCACACGTCAACCCGTGGTGGTACAACATCCTCACCATTCTTGCCGGTATGCTCCCCTATACCCTCCTATTCCTATCGGCTCCGTTCATTATCAAATATTCCGAGCTTAAAAAATCAAAGATAAAAGAATGGTGGCATCAGTTGAGCGATATTGATCAGGTAATGATTGTCAGCGCCCTGTTTATCTTCATATTTTATTGCATTCCTGCAAGCAAACGAAGTGTCTATCTTCTCCCGATGTACCCGATGCTTGCCTACGGCGTAGTAAGATATATACATATATTAATTAATAGACCTGCAATCCTCAAATCATTTGCCGGTCTCCTCGCATCGCTTCCATTTATTCTGATTGTAGCATTTATTGCAATAAAAATCAAAGGACCTTTCGGCACCAACTCAACCCTGCTTGCAACCCAAGGAATCTTTGACGCTTCATTTACATTCAAAGGAGTTCTGACTACCATCATTTCGATTGCCGCCGGAGTAATTACATGGAAATACATATTAAAATATGATGCACTTCAGTCAATACGTTCTGCAATCATAACCCTCCTGACCGTGTTCTGGAGCTATTCAGCATTCTACCAGCCTACCATACTCAACCCCAAAAGCGACCGCGCTATTGTAGTCGAACTTGTCAATATGTATGCCCATCAAAAAATGGCACCCTGCTGGATTGAGCCTGGCAGCATGATGAGAATGTACACCATTAACTACTATCTCAGAAACAAACTTGAACGCGTCGAAAAGCCCCAAGGCGAAACAGGTCAGCTGATTGTAGCCGCCTGCGATTACCCTCGATTGTTAGAGATGTTTGACAAGGAATATCGATTCTTTGTTATACGCGATTTCAAACATCGAAGTTGCGATTTCAAATCAAACATCTATGTTGTCAACTACCAAAAACGTAATGGTGAGCAAAGTATAAGTCATCCGGCAGCCGATTTTCAGCCGGTTATAAAGTAAAAAAGCCAAAGTTATCGACAAAAATCAAAAGTTATTGACAGATTGTGAAAGTTACTAACATTTCTTTTATAAAATTTTGTCAATCGATTATTTTGGCTTATCTTTGCCGTCCGAATTCATCATAAATCAAAATATTCTATTATGAAAAAGGTTATTTTATCAGTTATCTTGGCGCTGACTTTTATTTCAGCACAAGCTCAATGGACCTTAGAGGGATTTAAATTCAGAGACAACTGGTCAATCACTGCTCGTGGCGGTGTTTTGACTCCTATGACTAAAGTCACCGACTTTGACTATCTTCGCTATGGTTTTGGTCTTAACATTCAGAAAATGATCGTTCCCGCTTTCGGTATCGGTTTTGAAGGCGATGCTTCTCTCAAAACTTCTGAATGGTTTATTACCGGTCCCCAAAACTATATTGATCACCAATATGTTGGTATGTACCTCGACTTCAACCTTATGAACCTCTTCGGCGGCTACTATGGTGTACCTCGCGTATTTGAACTCGAAGCTACTGCCGGTGCCGGCTGGCTCCATGCCTATACCCCCGGCAAGGGAAACGATGCCAACTCTTGGGGTACCAAATTTGGCTTGAACATCAACTTCAACCTTGGCTCAGCACGCGCTTGGACAATCGGTCTTCGTCCTGCTGTACTTTATAACATGGGTGCCTCTTTGAAACGTCAGGGTGGTGCACTTCCCGGTCAATATCCTCAGTTCAACATCCACAATGCTGTGATTGAACTTATGGCTGGTGTGACTTACCACTTCCTCAATTCAAACTACACTCACTCATTCACAATTGCACAGCTTCGTGACCAAGGCGAAATCGACGGTCTTAACTCAACCATCAACGGTCTCCGTAACGACCTCGAAAACTGCAACGCCAACAACGCAGCTCTCCAGAGCAAAATCAACAGCCTCCAAGCAGAGCTTGACGCTTGCAACGCTCGCCCCACCGCTGTTAAAGAAGTGTTTGAAGATCTCGCAGCTATCCGTTACGTATTCTTCAACCTTGCTTCTTCTGTAATCCTCAACACTCAGCGACCCAACCTCGAACTCGTTGCCAACGAGCTCAAAAATCACCCCGGGTCAACAATCACCATCAAGGGTTACGCCTCACCCGAAGGCTCTCTCTCATTCAACCAGCGTCTTTCAGCACGCCGTGCCGACGCAGTTAAGAAAGCCCTCGTAAACAACTACAACATCAGCCCCTCTACCATCAATGCTGAAGGCTGTGGTATCGGTGACGTATTCAGCGTTCCCTCTTGGAACCGTGTTGCTATCATCACTGTTAATCAGTAATCTTTTCATCCTCAATAATAGAATCATACAAAGAGTAGTTTAATTCATGATGTAAGGAATCCCGGCAAGTGATTGTCGGGATTCTATTTTACCTAAATTAATATATTTAAAAAAATTTTTTTATCGTTAGCTTGACAATTAAAGAAAAAATTCCGTATCTTTGTCACGAATTACACATTTGTAATCATCCTTACTATTTATCTAAAAGAAAATAACCCAATTAAGGTTAGCCTTAAAACAATCATAACACATTAAGTTCTAAATTTTTGAATATGTTAGAGAAGACCAGTGTAAAACCAATCGACAAAGTTGTCGTAAGGTTCTCCGGTGACTCTGGCGATGGCATGCAGCTCGCCGGAAACATCTTCACCAATGTATCGGCAGGACTTGGAAACTCGGTTTCTACATTCCCCGACTACCCCGCCGACATGCGTCCGCCTCAAGGTTCACTCAGCGGCGTTTCTGCTTTCCAAGCAAGCGTCGGCAAAGGTGTTCACACCCCCGGTGACCAATGCGACGTTCTCGTTGCCATGAACCCCGCCGCTCTCAAACGCGGTTACAAATTCCTCAAACCAGGTGGTGTTATCATCGTCGACATCGATTCTTTCAACGAATCAGGTTTGAAAAAAGCTCAGTTTGAAACTGAAGATGCTATCAAAGAACTCGGCATCACAGCTCAAGTTATCGAGGCTCCTATCACCTCTATGACCAAAAGCGCACTTGCCGACACCGACATGGATGTTAAATCGGTCCTCAAATGCCGCAACATCTTTGCTCTCGGTCTCGTTTGCTGGCTTTTCGACCGTCCCCTCGAGAACGCTCTCAAACTCCTCAAAAATAAATTTGCCAAGAAACCCGCAATCTACGATGCCAACGCCAAAGTTATCCAGGCAGGCTATGATTACGGTCACAATATCCACGCTACTGTAACAACATTCCGTGTTGAAACAGAAGACATTCGTCCGGGTGTTTATACCGACATCAATGGTAACACAGCAACCGCCTGGGGCCTTATCATGGCTGCTGAAAAAGCAGGTCGTCCCCTCTTCCTCGGTTCATACCCCATCACCCCCGCAACCGACATTCTCCACGAGCTCGCAAAACGCAAAGACCTCGGTGTGAAAGCTTGCCAGATGGAAGACGAAATCGCCGGTGTATGTTCGGCTATCGGTGCCGCTTTTGCAGGTAATCTTGCAGCAACCTCAACCTCAGGCCCCGGTCTTGCCCTCAAGAGCGAAGGTATCGGCCTCGCAGTAATCGCCGAACTCCCCCTCGTTGTTATTGACGTTATGCGTGGTGGACCCTCTACCGGTCTCCCCACCAAAACCGAGCAAACCGACCTTATGCAGGCACTCTACGGTCGCAACGGAGAATCACCCCTTGCTGTCGTAGCACCTACTTCACCAACCGACTGCTTTACAATGGCATTTGAAGCTTCTCGTATTGCAATCGAGCACATGACTCCCGTAATCCTCTTGACCGACGCATTCATCGGCAACGGTGCTTCGGCTTGGCGTATTCCCGAACCCGACGAATATCCCGCAATCCGCACTCCCTACGTTCCTGCCGACAAGGTTGAAGGATGGAAACCCTACCACCGCAACCCTGAAACACTTTCACGTTACTGGGCTATCCCCGGAACTGAAAACCTTCAGCACCGCATCGGTGGTCTCGAAAAAGACTCTGACACCGGCGCAATTTCAACCGACCCCATCAACCACGAAAAAATGGTTGAACTCCGTCGCGAAAAAATTGCTCGCATCGCAAACGATATCCCTGAACAGGAAGTTATCTGTGACGTTAACGCCGACACCCTCCTCATCGGTTGGGGCGGTACCTATGGTCATCTCCACGAAGCTGCCGAAGAGCTCAACAAAGCAGGCAAACGTGTTGCATTCACCCAGTTCCGTTACATCAACCCGCTTCCCAAAAACACCGCTGAGATTCTCAAACGCTACAAAACCATCATTGTAGCTGAGCTCAACACCGGAATGTTTGCCGATTATCTTCAGTCTAAATTCCCCAACCTCGACATCCGTCGCATCAACAAAATCCAAGGACAACCGTTCTTGTCAAAAGAAATTGTCGATGGTGTCACTAAAATCATGGAGGGCAAATAATCATGGAAGAAAACAAATTTACTCCCGCTAACTATAAAAGCGACCAAGCTGTTCGCTGGTGTCCCGGCTGTGGCGACCACGCCATCCTGAACACTCTTCACAAAGCAATGGCATCGGTAGGCGTGCCGCCTCACAAAATGGCTGTTATCTCAGGTATCGGCTGTAGCTCACGTCTCCCCTACTATATGAACACCTATGGTATGCACACAATCCATGGACGTGCTGCCGCCATTGCAACCGGATTTAAAGTTGCCAACCCCGAAATGACCGTATGGCAAATCTCGGGTGACGGTGATGGTCTCGCCATCGGTGGTAACCACTTTATCCACGCTGTTCGTCGTAACATCGACATCAACATCCTTCTTTTCAACAACAAAATCTATGGTTTGACCAAAGGTCAGTACTCACCGACCAGCGATCGTGGTTTCGTTTCTAAATCATCGCCCTACGGTACAACCGAAGATCCGTTTATCCCTGCTGAACTCGTGTTCGGTGCTCGCGGTAACTTCTTTGCCCGTTCAATCGATGTTGAACTTCAGGTTAACCAGGAAGTACTCGCTGCCGCTCAACAGCACAAAGGTACTTCTGTTGTTGAAATCCTTACCAACTGCGTTATCTGGAACAACGGCATCCACAACTTCATTACCGATCGCGAAACCCGTGCCGACCGTACAATCCACCTCGTTCATGGCGAGAAAATGATTTTCGGTAAAGACAAAAACAAAGGTCTCGTTCAAGACGGCTTCCTTCTTAAAGCTGTTGAAATCGGTAAAGACGGATACACAATCGACGACGTTCTCGTTCACGATGCACATTGCAAGAGCAACTTCCTCCACCAGCAGCTCGCTATGATGGACGGCCACGAATTGCCTCTCGCAATCGGTATCATCCGCGATGTTGAAGGCTTGACCTACAACGACGAAATCGACAAACAGGTTGCCGAAGTTCGTGCCAAGAAAGGCTTTACTTGCCTTCGCGACATGATCATGGCAGGCGAAACCTGGGAGGTTAAATAAGTTCATCCTCACTTACGTTTTCATATAATTACCAATTCCGTCTGGCTGTGATAGTCCGGCGGATTTGTTTTTTTATCCTTAATCTATTAAAAAACAATAATATCGCATTAACATTTTGCCTAAATTGACAAAAGTAAGTAAATTTGCAAATTATTAGGCATAACAAAATCTCACAATGCCTTAAAACAACCAAGCATTTACACTACTTACAATGATAACAAAACGTTACAACCTAATCAACAACTCTCTTGGTTGGCTCTGTTTTATCATAGCCGCCATAACCTACATTCTCACTCTTGAGCCGACCGCCAGTTTCTGGGACTGTCCCGAATTTATTCTTCAAGCAATGAAACTTGAAGTCGGTCACCCGCCGGGCAACCCTATCTTCATGCTCACCGGACGTTTCTTTGTAAACTTTGCCGGAGGCGATGTGACAAAAGTAGCATTGATGGTCAACATCATGTCGGCATTGTTGAGTGCTGGAACAATTCTCCTGTTGTTCTGGACTGTAACACACCTTGTTAAAAAACTTATTGTCAAAGATGACGCTACCAAAATCACTCTTGCACAGATGATTGCCATTATGGGCTCAGGCTTGTGTGGCGCACTCGTTTACACCTGGAGTGATACATTCTGGTTCTCGGCTGTCGAAGGTGAGGTTTATGCATTCTCTTCTTTCTGCACTGCTTTAGTATTCTGGCTCATTCTAAAATGGGAAAACCGAGCAGACGAGCCTCACAGCGACCGTTACATCATATTGATTGCTTATGTAATCGGTATCTCAATCGGCGTGCACCTCCTCAACCTTTTGTGTATTCCCGCTGTAGTTCTTGTTATCTACTATCGCAAATATAAAAACACAAATGCCAAAGGCTCTCTCATTGCCCTCGCAATTTCATTTGTGATTGTCGCCCTCATTTTGTTTGGGCTTGTTCCGGGATTCATCGAAATTGCTCAAGACTTCGAGCTCTTCTTCGTGAATACACTCGGCATGCCGTTCAATTCAGGTGTGATTATCTACGCTGCAATCCTTGTTGTAACAATGATTCTCTGCATTCGCGAACTCTACTTGCAGCGTTCGGCATCAAAAATTCGCTGGACATTCCTTTTGACCGTTATCCTTTCGGGTATCCCGTTCATCGGTGATTCAATCCTCGTTCCGGTTGTACTGATTGGAGGTCTCGCTTTCTGGCTTTTCAGAACAAAGGAATTGCCTATCCGTATTCTCAACATTGCCGCCCTCAGTATTCTTGTAATCTTTGCCGGATATTCAAGCTATGCTCTTCTGCTCATCCGCTCGGCAGCTAACCCGTCAATGAATCAGAATGCTCCCGACAACGTTTTCTCTCTCGGTTCTTACCTCAATCGTGAGCAATATGGCGAAGCTCCCCTTCTTTACGGACAACAGTTCGCTTCTCAGCCTGTGTATGTCATCAATCCCGATGGCGGTGCCGATGCTAAAATCGATAAAGGTCATAAAATTTACAGCAAAGCTGTTAAAACCTCACCCGGCCAACCCGACGAATATGTTGAGACAGGCACAAAAGACGCTAACGTCTGGACCCCTAAGACCGTGTTTCCTCGTATGTATAGCCGTTCTCTAAACCACCCCGCGGCATACCTCGACTGGATTGGCGCAACTCAAGAGGATTTACCCCTTCGTGAAATTCAACAGTTTGAAAATGCCGACGGCACTCCCTTTGAGCCTTACGGACAACCCTACACAACACAGATTCGTTACCCGTCATTTGCCCAGAACCTCCGCTACTTCATTGTTTACCAGCTCACTCATATGTACTGGCGCTACTTTATGTGGAACTTTGCAGGCCGTCAGAACGACCTTCAGGGCAACGGTGAGGTAAACCGCGGTAACTGGATTTCAGGATTCTCATTTATCGACAATGCTCGTCTTGGCGATCAAAGCCTTCTACCCGAAAATCAAGGTAAAGGCAACCCCGGCCATAACGTCTTCTATATGATGCCATTGTTACTTGGTATCATCGGATTCCTATGGCAAGCATTCTACTCAAAACGTGGCATAGAGCAATTCTGGGTCATCTTCTTCTTTTTCTTTATGACCGGTATTGCAATCATTCTTTACCTAAACCAGCCACCGTCGCAGCCACGCGAACGTGACTATGCGTTTGCCGGCTCGTTCTATGCCTTCTCAATCTGGATTGGTATCGGTGTGGCAGCAATTTGGCAAATAATCAGTTCATTCCTTAAGCCCAAAGCTCCAAAAGATGCAACTGAATATGAAAAAGAACAGTTAGCAGCCAAATTCGACATCGAAAAAGGTAAAATAAGCACATTCGCAGCTGCTATCGCTGCAATTATCGGGTTGATTGTTCCGATTCAGATGGTATCCCAAACATGGGACGACCACGACCGCTCAGGTCGCTATGCCGCCCGCGACTTCGGAATGAATTATCTTGCATCTCTCGACCCCAACGCCGTAATCTTCACTAACGGCGATAACGACACATTCCCCTTGTGGTATGCTCAGGAAGTTGAGAATTTCCGTCCCGACGTGCGCGTTGTCAACCTCTCTTACTTGACAACCGACTGGTATGCAAATCGTTTGAAGATGCCGACCGATTCAGCAACTGCAATCGAGATGTCAGCTTCACCTGAAGCATACGCCTACGATCGTCTGCAGTTCAACTACTATGACACCGACTCGGTTAATAAAAATACACCTGTCAACGCTCTTGACGCTTTGAACGACCTATACCGCCATTCGCCCAAGTCACCGTCTGACGGCTCGTTTATGAACTATACAAACGTTTATATACCGTCTAACATTGAAGGCGCCGTTAAAAGTGGATTTATCAGTGCCGAAAAAGCAGCTGATGCTCAGCCGGCTATCTACACCGACCTCGCAAATGACCCGCAAAATCCCGGTGAACGTGGTGCAACACTCGGTAAAGTCCTTTCTCTCGATATGGTTGCCAACTCAATCAAAAACGATTGGAACCGTCCGATGTATTTTGCAATGACAGTTCCCGATTCTTATTATCTCGGACTTTCGCCCTATCTCCAGAGCACAGGCTTGACCTATATGGTTACTCCATTCCGTTCTGAGTCCGGTGAAACAGGCGTTGATACTGAAAGAATGTATCGCAACGTTACTGAGAAATTCCAGTGGGGTGGTATTCCCGAAGCTGCTGCCAAAGGTAAAAAAATCTACCTTGATGAGACTGTTCAGCGTATGGTTACTACTCATCGCACCGCCCTTCTCGATCTCGCAACCGCACTTTACAACGAAGGTATCGACCTCCTTTATTCTGACAAAGAAGCAAATGACACTGTCAACAAGGCTCTTGCCATCGAGAAGTTCAACAAAGCATACAATACTCTTGAGCTTATGAATGAGAAACTTCCTACATCTGTTCAAGATTATGGTCTTCAAGTTGGCGACCAGGTCGGTATGCTCTATGTTCACATCGGCAATCAGCTGAAAGATAAAACCATCACTCAGCAGGGTCTTAACATCCTGACTGATGAGGTTCTGCAATATGCGGCGCTTGAGAAATATATCAACTCACTTCGCCGCACTCCCTGGAGATATGCAACTCTCAGCCGTGCCGACAAATACACTCCGACCTATCTTACAAGACTCATTCAGGACTATTATACCGCTGGTGGAGACATCGAAGTTTTAACCGCCAAACTTGAGAAAAACGGATTTGATGTTTCAAACATTGTCGCTCCCAGCAATAATGACGATGAGTAATATCTAAATAGTCCTCTACAATGCTGATTGAACGCCCGCCCCTGATTTATCGTGCTTTTTTCCCCGAAGCAATATGGCGTATTCAGCGACCCGGCACAAAAACAGCATATCTGACATTTGACGACGGACCGATACCCGAGGTAACACCTTGGGTATTGGATACGCTCGCTCATTATAACGTCAAAGCAACCTTCTTTATGGTTGGAGAAAACGTTAGAAAACACCCCGAACTTTTTGAACGGATAAAGGCTGAAGGACACAGCTATGGCAACCACACGATGAACCATCGTGTCGGTCACAAATCATCGTTCCATACCTATGCCCACGACATCGCGTTAGCCGACAGTCTGATTGGCAGTCACCTTTTCCGTCCGCCCCACGGATTGATGGGCTGGGAGCAGGCACGGGCAATAAAACAACGCTATAATATAATAATGTATGATGTGGTCACACGCGACTACAACCGTAGTTTCAAACCCAACCGCATCTTTCAAAACGTATGCCGATACACTCGCAACGGCTCAATAATCGTTTTCCATGATTCATTAAAGGCGTGGCACAACATGAGCAACGCTCTACCGCAATCAATTGAATGGTTAAGACAACAAGGCTATGAACTCTGCCCAATCCCTATGTAGCGAATCAATTAAACGACTCGCCGCTCAAATCGGATTTGACGCGGTTGGGATAGCTAAAGCCGACCAAGTCGATCAATCAGAAATCAAACAACGGGAGGATTGGATAAAATCAAGCATGAACGCCTCGATGTCATATCTTGAACGTAACACCGACCTGCGTAGCGATCCGCGATTTCTGATGCCGGGTTGCAAATCAATAATCGTTCTTGCCGCGTCATACTACGCAGAAATTTCAAGCAAAATAATCGCTCGATATGCCCTCGGCGATGACTATCACGATGTTCTACGCGAAAAGGTACAGCCTATAACTGAATTACTTCACCAACTCGGATTCAGCACAAGAGTTTGTGTCGATTCTGCACCGATGGCCGAACGCTACTGGGCTGCCAAAGCCGGTGTCGGATTTATCGGACTAAACTCACTCTTAATAGTTCCCAACATTGGTAGTCGCGTATTCTTAATCGAAATTCTTACAAATGCCAATCTTGAATCGGACAACCCGTGTGAACTAAGTTGTATAAAATGTGGTAAATGTATCACTTGTTGTCCTGGCAAAGCAATCAACGACAACAAAACAGTTGACGCACGCCGATGCCTGTCGTATCTCACAATTGAATACCGAGATGAATTTGACGATGAATTAAATCTTCATGGTCGTCTATATGGCTGCGACCGTTGCCAAGACGTTTGCCCACATAATCAAGACTCCGCACCATTAAAATTTGAGCAATTCACGCCACGTCCCGATGTCGCTAATCTGACAGTCGAACAAGTGGCAACCATGACCCAAGAACAATTTTCAAAAACGTTCAAAGGCTCGGCAATCAAACGCACCAAACTCTCCGGTTTAAAACGAAACGCCTTGCAAATAATTAAAAATAAAACGGATTAGTCCTCCTCTTTCGGTTCAGGTTTAGATGCAGGGACAAGACGCGAGCTAAGTTCCCAAAGCATATAAATCGGGAGGAAAACAACAAAGAGTGTGAATGGGTCGCCGGTCGGGGTAATCAATGCCGCAACAATCAATAGCGCAACGATCGCGTGGCGGCGATAAGTATTAAAGAAACTACGGCTCAACAAACCGATTTTTCCAAGCAACCATGCTACTAACGGCAATTCAAACACCGCTCCCATTACCAAGCAGATACTCAGAAAGTTATCCATATATGAGTCGAGTGTGATGGTATTGGGGATCAAGTCACTCAACTGGTATGTAGCCAAAAAGCGCAATGTGAGTGGAAAAACGAGAAAATAGCCGACTGCCACTCCGAAATAAAACATTATGTTTCCGAAAAGGAATGCAGTGCGTGAGTTCTTTTTCTCCTCGGGATACAACGCCGGACTAACAAAAGTCCACAATAGATAGATTATGACGGGGAACGAGAACACTGCCGCCATCCAACCCGATGCCGAAAGATGAATAAATAGCTGAGAAGCAAGCTGGATATTGATAAGATTTACCTTAAAATCAGGCGGAGTCGATTCAGGTGCGATCATGTCAAACAGCTTGTAGAGCGGGAACGACGCGCGACACGGCGCCAAAATCACATTATCAAAAATCCATGGCATAAAAATAAAGAACACCACACCAAAGACAATAACAACCACCGCAATGCGTACCAACACACTGCGAAGTTCGTCAAGGTGCCCCCAAAAGTTCATATCGTCTGACTTATGGGCAGGCGTCTTATTTTCTTCCATCGCCAATTACGATTTTTTCTCTTCCGCTTTTGAGTCCTCGTCGTTCATTCCTTTTTCAAGCTCTTTCTTAGCTTCATTCATTCCCTGCTTGAACGAATTGATACCTTTACCAAGACCTCGCATCAGTTCGGGAATCTTTTTACCACCGAAAAGCAAAAGGATAACAAGTAAAATAATAATCCATTCCCATCCACGGAGATTTCCGAGAAAAAGAGGAACTATCATGAAATTTGACATAGTCGTTAATTTATTTTAATAATTAATAATCAAAATTTGGAGTTGTAAAGTTAGTAAAAATATTCCATTTATCTTAGCTTTTAAACATTTTTTGAGTAAATTTGCATCGAAATTTCATTTTTAAGTAACTAAACTACATTTAGCTCAATGAAAGCATTTGTATTCCCCGGCCAGGGCGCTCAGTTTGTCGGAATGGGTAAAGACCTCTACGACAACAACCCAGTGGCTCGCGAAATGTTTGAACAAGCCAACGAAATTCTTGGCTTCAGAATCACCGACCTTATGTTTGAAGGTACCGACGAAGACCTCCGTCAAACTCGTGTTACCCAACCCGCAATCTTCCTCCACTCTGTTATTCTTGCAAAAACACTTGGAGCAGATTTTAATCCCGACATGACTGCCGGTCACTCACTCGGCGAATTTTCAGCACTCGTTGCTTCAGGCGCAATGAATTTTGCCGACGGTCTCCGTCTCGTTTCAGCTCGTGCAATGGCAATGCAAAAAGCTTGCGAACTCAAGCCCTCAACTATGGCTGCAGTTCTTGGTCTTGCCGACGAAGTTGTTGAAAACGTTTGTAAAGAAGTTCCCGGTGTAGTTGTTTGTGCTAACTACAACTCTCCCGGTCAAATCGTTATCTCAGGCGAAATCGAAGCTATCAAAGAGGCTTCTGAAAAACTCGCTGCTGCCGGTGCAAAACGTGTACTCCCCCTCAAGGTTGGTGGTGCATTCCACTCTCCCTGCATGGAGCCTGCACGTGCCGAGCTCGCTGAAGCTATCGCTAAAACTGAGTTCAAAACTCCGATCTGCCCCGTTTACCAAAACGTTGACGCACTCCCCCACACCGATCCCGCCGAAATCAAAGCTAACCTCATCGCTCAGCTCACCGCTCCCGTCCGTTGGACTCAAACCGTCCGCAACATGGTTAAAGATGGTGCCACCGATTTCGTAGAACTCGGTCCGGGCAAAGTGCTCCAAGGCCTCGTTAAAAAAATCGAGCCCGAAGCAACCGTTTCAGGTCTCCAATAAGACATTTCCATCATTCATTTTATACAAGGGGTTATGCCGAAATCGACATAACTCCTTTTTTGTTTACAACCCATTCAATTAAATTCACTTTTTTTTCTTATCTTTGCATTATTAATCTCTTTCATTTCATTGCGACTTTATTCATTAACCTATTATAAGCCATATGAGCAATATCCTTACAGCTATAACAGCAATAGCTCAGCATTCTTCTAATGCAATAATAACAACTCAATCTAACTCTCACAACAGAGCCACACAAATGGGAGACGCATTAGAAGACTATGTAAAAAAGGCATTTGCAAATTGCTTAAATAAGGATACTGATAGTTTTCAACAAGCCCGTAGTTCCGTTTTCTCTTATATCGGGAATAGCAGTAACCCACCAGATGCAATGCTGAAAGAGGGCGATGCTATTGAAATAAAAAAAATAGAGTCTTTATCAACTCAAATTCAACTTAACAGTAGCTATCCTAAAAATAAGTTGTACGTTGATAATCCCAAAATATGCAAAGCTTGTCGCGAATGCGAAAAATGGGATGTTAAGGATATGTTATATGTAGTAGGTCATGTAAATGGGAAAGAATTAAAAAATATTTTCTTTATTTACGGTGATTTATATTGCGATTCTAATGAAATATATGAAAATATTGAAAGCACTATAAAGAGTGGGTTAAACTCCATTGATACTTTTGAATTTCAAGAAACAAAAGAACTTGGAAGAATTAACAAAGTCGATCACCTTCAAATTACCGACTTAAGAATACGCGGAATGTGGATCATTAAGTCTCCATTTCAACATTTCAAATATTTAGCAGAAGAAATATCAAATTTTAATTTTAAATTAGTGGCATTAATTCCATCTAAGAAATATTATTCGTTTGATAATGTTTCTGATTTTGAACTCTTCTGTAAAGAGAATGGGGTAAAAATATTGGATAAAGAGATTGAAGACCCTAAAAATCCTGCACACTTGATAAGTTCCAAACTTATAATTTTCTAAATAAATGACCCTTATTAGTTTATTTTCTGGTGCTGGCGGTCTTGACCGTGGCTTCCACAATGCAGGATTCAAAACACTCGTTGCAAACGAATATGACCCTAAAATATGTCCTACATTTAGGGCAAACTTTCCGGATGTCGATCTTATCGAGGGTGATATTAGAAAAATCA
Source organism: Muribaculaceae bacterium (assembly GCA_029061925.1). Lineage (GTDB taxonomy): Bacteria > Bacteroidota > Bacteroidia > Bacteroidales > Muribaculaceae > CAJUPY01. The sequence continues at coordinate 41,152 of JAIDRE010000136.1, forward strand.
CATCTGAACGTTTCCCAAAGGGAATTACAGGTATAATTGGCGGACCACCCTGCCAATCTTGGAGTGAAGCCGGTACATTGAAAGGCATTGAGGATGCTCGTGGGCAATTATTTTATGAATACATACGTATTCTTAGAGATACTAAACCTCTCTTTTTTGTGGCTGAAAATGTTTCAGGCATGTTAGCCAAACGTCATTCTGCAGCCGTCGAGGGCTTCATGAAGCTCTTCGATGAGGCTGGTTATGACGTTAATCTCAAAATGCTTAATGCCAATGATTTTAATGTCCCCGAGGATCGAGATCGCGTTTTCTATATTGGATTCCGCAAGGATTTGAATATCTCAGATTTTGAATATCCTGAGCCTATATCAACAAAACCTACCCTCAGAGATGCTTTATGGGATTTGAAAGATTCTGCAATCCCTGCGAAAGACAAAAATAAGACTAACGGAGATGATTGCATTCTTCCTAACCACGAATATTTCACTGGTGCATTTTCACCCATTTTCATGTCCCGTAATCGTGTTCGTTCTTGGGATGAACCTGGCTTTACCGTGCAAGCAAGCGGTCGCCAATGTCAACTACATCCTCAAGCGCCCAAAATGGTGAAAATCGGGAAAAACGAGCAGATTTTTGTACCCGGGAAAGAGCATTTATATCGTAGGATGAGTGTTCGTGAAGTTGCGAGAGTTCAAAGTTTTCCCGATGACTACATCTTCATTTATAACGATGTTGACTACGGATACAAGATGATTGGCAATGCCGTACCTGTAAATCTTGCATATCATGTTGCATTAAGCATTCGCAAAACACTTGACAAGCACAGGATAAATTATAACAATTAATAATGAATATCGTTTCTCTCTTTGCCGGATGTGGAGGTCTTGATCTCGGGTTCGAACAAGCCGGATTTAGAATTATTTGGGCAAATGAGTATGATAAGACAATAAAAGAAACATACGAATTAAATCACCCTAACACAATCTTAAATACAAACGACATAAGATTATTAAAAGCTTCAGACATACCAGATTGCGATGGAATTATTGGTGGACCACCTTGTCAACCTTGGAGTGAAGGAGGCAAAAGACTTGGCGTTGAAGATCCGAGAGGTCGTTTATTCTATGAATATATACGCATTATCAATGAAAAAAAACCTAAATTCTTTGTGATCGAAAATGTAAAAGGTATTCTTGATGAAAAGCACAAAGAATCTCTTAATGATTTTATTAAACATCTTAAAGGTTCCGGTTATAAAATTAAGTATGAATTATTGAACGCAGCTGATTATAAAATTCCACAAGATCGATTCCGCGTATTTTTCATTGGAATACGTAATGATCTAAATTTTAGATTTAACTTCCCAAATGCCACTTGTACTAATCCAATCACACTATATCAAGCTATTGGCGACATAATCGAAGAACCACGTTTCTATAAAGATGATGTTATAAGATCTGAACATCCCACCCGAATGAACCACGATGTTTATACTGGTTCATATGACGCCAAGTATATGGCTCGTAATCGAGTTAGGAGCTGGTATGAAACATCTTTTACAATTCAAGCTCAGGCACGAAATATTCCTCAACATCCCAAAGCGCCTAAAATGAAATTCTCATCTTCAAATGAATATACTTTTCAAAAAGAATTCGAGGATTTATATCGGCGATTAAGCGTACGTGAATGTGCCAGAATACAAACATTTCCCGACTGTTTTAAATTTGTATATAATGACATAAAAGTCGGTTACAAAATGGTTGGGAATGCCGTTCCCCCTCGCCTTGCCTACGCTCTTGCTTTACAAATTAACAAAGCATTTTCTACAGGAATCGTGCCTTTAATCGCAGGCAAAACAGCCAGCACAAAACAGGTTCCAATTAAAACACTGATCCATCAGTATCCTAACATAATCATCCAAAACGCCAAATTACTTGAAAAAGAAATTTCTAATATTGATCTGACAAGAAATTTACTTATTTCACTAATTAAACCTGAAATCACATCGCTTTTTATAAATCACTCAGCCAAATTATATTATACCGGTAAAAAATTCCCATCTTCTATTGCGATGAACAAACTTTATTACTTTATGCCTTATATTAAAGGTAAAGGAATTAGAGATCTTTATTTAATCAAGATTGCACGCATTGGAACTAAACAAGAATTAGACCCGACAAGCAACGATGATCATTTAAGATTAATATTTGAAATAGAGTTCGTAAAACAACTTTTCACAGATTATCAGCCAATTCACTTAAATATTTGGCATACCTTTACAGATACATCATTAAACGAAGTTCTAAAAATATCTAGAGACGACGATCTTGAGTAATTTTAGTCTTTGAATTTCAAGTCTCACTTTTTTTTCTTATCTTTGCATTATTAAAGACTGATAAATCAATAAAAGCTGAATGGGACGCTATCTTTCGATTGACTATGGACGTAAACGTTGTGGCATTGCCGTGACCGACACTGCTCGCATTATCGCCTCCGGTCTTACGACAGTTCAGACTTGCGCTCTCGAAAAATTTCTTACCGAATACATGGCTAAGGAACCGGTTGACCGAATAATCGTCGGACTCCCGACCACTATGCGTGGCGAGCCATCAGAGTCGATGAGATATATCACTCCGGCTGTCAACCGGTTAAAGAAGTTGTTTCCAGACACCCCGATCGAATTTTTCGACGAACGTTTCACATCAGTTCTTGCTCATCGCGCTATGCTTGATTCAGGCATGAAGAAGAGCGACCGACGCGACAAAGCCGTTGTTGACGAAATTTCAGCAACAATCATTCTAAACGATTATTTACAGAGTATATCAAAATAGCATTTAAATGAAACTCCCCGTATATCTCTATGGACATCCGGTTCTGCGCAAAGAATCAGTTGAGGTTGACGCAAACTATCCCGACATCAAAAAGTTGGTCGATGATATGTTTGAAACAATGTATTTTTCAGAAGGTGTGGGACTCGCCGCTCCACAGATTGGTCGCAACGACCGACTCGTGGTTATCGACGCATCGCCCATGGCTGAAGCATTCCCCGAATGTGACGGTTGGAAACACGCGCTCATCAACCCCGAAATCGAGATTCTTGATGGCGAACCAATTACCCGCGCTGAAGGTTGTTTGAGCCTTCCCGGACTCGCCGAGGATGTCAGTCGCGTAGAACACATCCGCCTCAAATGGCTTGACACCGACTTCCAACCCCACGAAGAAGAGATTTCGGGGTTCCTCGCCCGCATCGTTCAACACGAATGTGACCACCTTGAAGGCAAACTCTATATCGATCATATTTCTCTGATTAGAAAGCAGCTTATCCGCGGTAAACTTCACAATATCATGGATGGGAAAACCCGTTGTGACTACCCCGCAAAATATGCTCCGAAGAAAAAGAAATAAACTAATATACCCATATCATACATCATGGCAGACGATAAAAAAGTCATTTTCTCGATGGTAGGTGTCTCAAAAACCTATCCTCCCCAAAAACAAGTTCTGAAAAACATTTACCTGTCATTTTTTTACGGAGCCAAAATCGGCATTATCGGTTTGAACGGTTCTGGTAAATCTTCTCTGCTCAAGATTATTGCAGGAATTGACAAAAGTTATCAGGGCGAAGTCGTTTTCTCTCCCGGATATTCTGTTGGTTATCTCGAACAAGATCCCCAACTCGACCCCGACAAAACTGTCATTGAAGTTGTGCGCGAAGGTGTACAACCGATCATGGATCTACTCGCCGAGTTTGACAAAGTGAATGAATCATTTGCCGACCCTGATGTACTTGAAGATCCCGACAAGATGGATGCTCTCATTGCCCGTCAAGCCGAACTTCAAGACAAGCTTGACGCTGCCGATGCATGGAACATTGATTCAAAACTCGAACGTGCAATGGACGCGCTCCAATGTCCGCCCGACGATCAGCAAATCAAGACTCTTTCGGGTGGTGAACGTCGTCGTGTCGCGCTTGTGCGTCTCCTGCTTCAACAACCCGATATTCTTCTACTCGATGAGCCTACCAACCACCTTGATGCCGAATCAATCGACTGGCTTGAACAGCACCTTCAGCAATATCCCGGAACTGTTATCGCCATCACCCACGACCGCTACTTCCTTGACCACGTTGCCGGTTGGATTCTTGAACTTGACCGTGGCGAAGGCATTCCCTGGAAAGGCAACTACTCGTCATGGCTTGACCAGAAGACCAAACGTATGGCTCTCGAAGAAAAACAGGCAAGCAAACGTCGCAAGACCCTTGAACGCGAGCTCGAATGGGTTAGAATGGCGCCAAAAGCACGTCAAGCCAAGGGAAAAGCCCGTTTGTCAAGCTATGACCGACTTCTCAACGAAGACCAGAAACAAAAAGAAGAACGTCTTGAAATATTCATTCCAAATGGTCCGCGCCTTGGCAATAAAGTCATTGAAGCACAACATCTTGCAAAAGCCTTTGGAAATAAGAAACTGTTTAACGACCTCTCGTTTGCCCTCCCGCCAAACGGCATTGTCGGTGTAATCGGTCCCAACGGTGCCGGTAAAACCACACTTTTCCGTCTTATCATGGGTCAGGAAAAGCCCGATAATGGTAGCTTTGACGTTGGCGAAACAGTTAAAATCGCATACGTTGACCAAACCCACCACGACCTTCTCCCCGACAAAACCGTCTATGAAGTAATTTCGGGCGGGACCGAAACATTCCGCATGGGCGGTCGTGACGTCAACGCTCGCGCCTACCTCTCGAAATTCAACTTCACCGGAGCCGACCAGGAAAAGAAAATCGGTGTCCTCTCGGGTGGTGAACGTAACCGCCTACACCTTGCAATGGCACTCAAAGAAGAGGGTAACGTCCTCCTGCTCGACGAGCCGACCAACGACATCGACGTTAACACGCTCCGTGCTCTCGAAGAAGGTCTCGACGACTTTGCCGGATGTGCCGTTGTCGTTAGTCACGACCGTTGGTTCCTTGACCGCATCTGCACACACATTCTTTCATTTGAGGGTGATGGGAACGTCGTTTATTACGAAGGCTCATACTCTGACTACGAGCAATATAAACGCGACCATAACGACGGCAAAGAGCCCACTCGCCGCCGCTATCGCAAACTAATGGAATAATCAAAAGCAAAGGAAATCATGGCAAAAAAAGTTGTAGAAACGCCATTAATGAATCAATATTTCGAGATGAAACAAAAACATCCCGATGCCGTTTTGTTGTTTCGTGTCGGCGACTTTTATGAAACTTTTTCAGAAGATGCCATCACAACCTCCGAGATTCTCGGTATCACGCTGACTCGCCGTGCCAACGGTGCAGCAAGCTCGGTTGAACTCGCCGGATTCCCTCATCATGCACTTGACACCTATCTCCCCAAACTTGTCCGCGCAGGCAAACGAGTCGCGATTTGCGAGCAACTCGAAGATCCCAAGCTGACAAAAACACTCGTCAAACGCGGTATCACTGAACTTGTAACACCCGGTGTAACGCTCAACGACAACGTCCTTGACCACCGCACCAATAACTTCTTGGCAGCCATCAGTTTTGGCCGCAAGGAGCATGGCGTTTCGTTCCTAGACCTTTCAACCGGCGAGTTTCTTGTTGCACAGGGTGACACACATTATATCGACAAATTACTCAGCAACTTTGAGCCAAAAGAGATTTTAGTTGAACGCGGCTCGCGTCAAAAGGTCGCAGAGTCGTTTTCCGGTCGATATTTAATTAATGAGCTCGACGACTGGGTTTTCACCGACCAATCGGCTAACGAGCGCCTGCTCAAACAATTCGGCACAAAAAGTCTGAAAGGATTCGGCATTGTCGATATGCCCGAATCCGTCATTGCCGCCGGAGCAGTTCTGCAATATCTTGATATCACACAACACTCCGATGCGCGACACATCACCCGCATATCACGCATTGAGCAAGACCATTACGTCCGCATAGACCGATTCACAGCCCGAAATCTTGAACTGATTGACAGCTTTAACCCCGACGGCAAAAGTCTTTTAGGAGTTCTTGACCACACGGTCACACCCGCCGGAGCGCGCTTGCTCCACCGTTGGCTGATGTTCCCGCTCAAAGACCACGAGGCCATCAACAAGCGACTCGACATTGTGGAATTTTTCTTCCGCAATCCCGAGGTGCGCGAGTCAATCCGCGAGCAGCTTGAACAGATAGGCGACCTTGAGCGTCTCACTTCCAAGCTGACATTCAGTCGCATATCTCCTCGTGAACTTGTCACACTCCGCAATGCGCTGACGGCTCTCGGTCCCATAAAACAGCTCTGCCTTGACTCCGGCATTGAACCCCTCATCGAGATTGGCAAAAACATAAACCCCGCCGAAGAACTCCGCGACCGCATCGCTCAAACGATTGTCGATGATGCTCCGATAGCAGTCAACCGCGGATCGGTTATCCGTGAGGGCTTTAACGCTGAACTCGACGAGCTCCGTCGCATCGCTACAGGTGGCAAAGATTTTCTACTTGAAATACAACGTCGCGAAAGTGCCGACACCGGAATCCCCTCACTCAAAATCGGATTCAACAACGTGTTCGGTTATTATATTGAGGTGACAAATACCCACCGCGACAAAGTCCCCGAGCAATGGATAAGAAAACAGACTCTTGTCAATGCCGAGCGTTACATCACTCCCGAACTAAAAGAATATGAGGAGAAAATCCTTGGTGCTCAGGAGAAAATTGAGCAGATCGAATCGCGACTGTTCGCCGAACTCCTTGCCGTAGCATCAAACTTCTCTTCAACCATTCTCACCGATGCTCGCATGACTGCAACACTCGATGTTCTGCTCACCTTCTGCATCGTTGCGATGGCAAACCGATATAACCGCCCGGTTGTTGATGACTCTCTGAAAATCGAACTCTGCAACGCCCGCCACCCGGTTATTGAACGTGAACTTCCTCCCGGCACTCCCTATATTGCCAACGATATTACGCTTGACAACGAATCGACTCAGATAATGATGATTACCGGACCAAATATGTCAGGTAAATCAGCTCTACTTCGATCAACCGCTCTAAACGTTCTGATGGCACAAATAGGGTCGTTTATTCCCTGTGACTCAGCCCATATTGGTGTGGTCGATAAAATTTTCACCCGTGTCGGTGCAAGCGACAACATCGCTCTCGGCGAATCAACATTCATGGTCGAGATGAACGAGGCTGCCTCGATTCTTAATAACATGAGCCAACGCTCGCTTATACTTTTTGACGAACTTGGACGCGGTACATCAACCTACGACGGCATCTCAATTGCATGGGCTATTGTTGAGCATATCCACGAATACGGCAATATGCACCCCAAAACGCTTTTCGCCACCCACTACCACGAGTTGAACGAGATGGAAAAATCGTATGACCGCATCGTCAACTTCAACGTTTCGGTCAAAGAGATTAACGGCAAAGTAGTATTTCTACGCAAGCTCGCCCGCGGTGGTAGCGAACACAGCTTCGGTATCCACGTTGCCAAGCTCGCCGGAATGCCACAATCGATTGTATCGCGTTCTGAAAAAGTGCTGAAACATCTCGAAACGGTCAATCGCGACAACAAAGACGGCAACTCATCGCCCGTAACCGCCGACATTATGCCGAGCGGAGCCGAATCGGGAATACAGCTATCATTCTTCCAACTCGATGACCCGGTTTTAACAAACATACGCGACTCGATCCTCGGACTCGACATTAACAACCTGACGCCGGTTGAAGCACTCAACAAACTCAACGATATTCGCCGCATTCTGACAGGTAAAGATTGATAAACATCTATAACCCAACATCACCAATGAAAACAATCACATCGTCATTTGAATATAAAATACTAGATTACAACGAGCTATCTGACACTCAAAAACAACTCGTTGACCATGCCCGCAAGGCGACATATCGCAGCTATGCGCCATACAGCAACTTCAAGGTTGGAGCCGCAATACTTCTTTCAAATGGTGTTATTGTTGACGGTGCAAACCAAGAGAACGCTGCATTCCCTGCCGGGACATGTGCCGAACGTTCGGCATGCTTCTATGCCGGAGCCGAATATCCCGATGCAAAATTCAAGGCGATTGCGATTGCCGCCCGTGACGCTTCTGACGATTTCATTGTCAACCCCATCTCGCCCTGTGGAGTATGTCGCCAGGCACTCCTCGAATATGAAAACAAAGGCGGCAAACCCGTCGAAGTTCTCCTCATCGGTCGCGACAAAATCTATTCAATCAACTCAATTAGCGATCTCCTCCCCTTCGCTTTCACCGAATTTTAAATTTTAAGAAAAGCAAAAATAAAACGGGCTCGTCTCAATGAGACAAGCCCGTTTTTAGTCTTTACCGGTTGACTATTAAGCCTCGGCAGGCTTAACATTGATAAACTGGCGACCGTTGCGACCTTCAGTAAATACTACTGTTCCGTCAACGAGAGCAAAGATAGTGTGATCTTTACCCATGCCTACGTTTTCACCGGGGTGGTGCACTGTACCGCGCTGGCGTTTGATGATATTGCCGGCTTTACATGCCTGTCCACCGAAAATCTTAACTCCGAGTCGTTTGCTTTCCGACTCGCGGCCGTTCTTAGAACTACCAACACCTTTCTTATGTGCCATGTTTCAAACGATTTTAAGGGGTTAAGCAATTACGTCTTTAATAACAACTTGAGTGAAGCACTGGCGATGGCCGTTTTTACGACGATAGCCTTTGCGACGTTTCTTTTTGAAAACGATCACTTTGTCACCTTTTACGAGGGGACGTTTAACCTCGCAAACTACTTTTGCGCCTTCAACAGTGGGAGCACCAACTTTTACAGCGCCATCAGCGTCAACAAGAAGCACGCGATCAAACTCTACAGTCTGACCTTCAGTTTTGTCGTCGCCAAGATAGTGGACATACAGGAATTTGCCCTGTTCAGCTTTGAACTGTTGTCCCTGAATTTCTACGATAACGTACATCTGTTTGTTATTGTTTTACAGGTTATACCGACGGGCGAAGCCTCATTTTCATGTTAGTGACTTGCTTAGTTGAGCCCGTTACGGCTTGATTTTGCGACTGCAAAGGTAATAAAACTTTTTGGATTACAGTATAATTACCCAATAAATTTTACACAATTTTTTTTGTTTGAACTTTATTTAAACTTCGCGTGTTAATAAAGTACATAGCAAAATTACTATTTCCATTGCATGAAATATGATAAAATGATTGGTTTATTTAACGAATTTAGAGCTGTCGCGATGACAGCTCTTTTTTGTTTCCTATACAAAACAAAGCGATGCGCCAATTTGGCGCATCGTCGTTAAATTTTATCTCGATTTCAGATTAATGGCAGCAGCCACCTTCGCAGCCTCCGCCACAGTTGTCACC
>JAIDRE010000137.1 GCA_029061925.1 Muribaculaceae bacterium
CATTCAGGAGTCTGTAAATCTTCGGCATACTTACTTCGTTCCATATCAAAATATTCATATTCCTTGCAAACATTGTTTTGGAAATCTTTATAGATGTATGCCCAATATTTCCCACTTACTGCAAAATAATCCTTTCTTTCAAACGACGACATCATTATTGCATGATAACTCGCATAATCGACTTTTGATAATGAATCAGATCGTAACTTCTTTTCACCACAGAACATTGATTTTGTTTTGCCAATACGCAAAATGACATCATCCAAAAAGAATCGCTTGTCTCTCATTGTAGTATCGGTAATTGCCTTTCGAGTATACACCACCTCCAATATTGTTTCCTCCGCCTCTTTAACATATTTATCAGACGGATTTTCGGCTTTTGCAAAAAATCCGGTCAAGAATATCCCTAAAAGAAGTATTATTTTACTCAAAACGTGTCTTGTCATTGTTTCTTTGCTTTTAAAAGTTCTATACCGATTTTTGCATTTTCTTTGGCAAGTTTCGTCTTATTTTTTAATGCCCAACCTGTTATTTCGGCTAATGTCGGATCATTTGGGTCGTGTTCAACATCAAATATACTATATATATGAGTGGGACTACACAGTTTTTCAAGTTTCCGATCATAACCTTGCACTATTTTTATCATTACAATCGGTTGGTCACCATATTTAAATCTCGAAAATGCGAGGAAACGCTTCCCTTTTGGACTTGCAACTACATTTGAATAAATCTCAGATCCGTCATCCTTCATCTGTCCGGTCATATCGTTATACCAATCCTTTTTATACTCTCCGGTCAAATCTGAGATAACCGTCGGTACATATTCTTTGACAGGCTCATTATATGTTGCAAAAATCAACTGAAGATATGGAACATAGACAAGCACGCTGTCTATTTCAAGCGGAAAATCTGATATTACTTTATCAAAATATTTTTCAAGTCCGGGATGAGCATCAAAATCACTACGTTTGCCAATAAAAGTCTGACCATCAGCAAAAACCTTATGGGCTTGTTCAAGTTGAAATTGATAACTTGAATCGCTATTCACGGCAAACGAGGTTCGATAATCTATTTTCCATTCGTCACCGGCAAAATTGACATTTTTATTTATCACACTCTTTGACGATTGACAGCCGGAAAACAAGAGTAACAAAAGGATAGTGAGAAATGGTATTTTCATTTGATAAGGATTTTTACAACGATTTATTTAGTTCTGCAAATATAATATATAATTTTGGGACTTTGCAAATTTTAGGGCAAAAAAAAATTGATTGTCTCTCGACAACCAATCTTAGTTAACCTTAAATCTAATACCATGAAAAACACAGTGCAAAGGTACGACCTTTTTTCGTTCCGGCAATACGTTTTGCAAATAAAATGCATTGATTTAACTTTTATTAAGTGTAAAATGTCGTTTTTCTCAAACTTTTCAATCAAAAAGCCTATTTTTACCCTTTTTACCTTACATTTTGCTACTTTTTAGCCGTAAAACCGCAGATTTCTCAAAATCAGCCTATTCTATATTTGTCAACATTCAAGGTTAATTTTAGTGTAAAAGCGTAATAATCAACAAAAAGCAAGTGGCCTAAGTCGGATTAAACCAAACTTAAGCCACTTTTATATTTTTCAAGTAGAAGGATATATTGTCGGCTGTACAAGGGTACAGCACTAAAATCATCAATCGTTTCGAATTAGACTCATAGCTAAATCATTGAGGGATTGTTTGTCGGTGTCGGTCATGCGGCCACGGAGGGTTACGACCGGCTCGACGATGTCGATATTGGTCATTGATGAGAGCATTTCTTTCATCTTGCGTCCTGCAGTAGGTGCCCAGAGTCCGTTTTCAACGATAGCTACTCGGCGGTTGCAGAAGCCTTTGAGTGAGAGATGATGCAGGAAATCGTGCATTGGCGGGAATATCTCGCCGTCGTAGGTTGGAGACAACACAATGAGGTGGCTCATGCGAAACGCATCTTCAACGGCTTCAGCCATATCATCACGGCATAAATCGGTGATTGAGACCTTGGAAGCATCCAGTTTTTTCAACTCTTCAGCCAAATATTCGGCAGCTTTGGCGGTTAATCCGTGGATAGACGCATAAGCGACCAAAACTCCCGGAGTTTCGACACGATAAGCCGACCATGTGTCGTATAATGTAAGATATTGGTTTAAATCGCCTTCGAGTACGGGGCCATGAAGCGGTGCGATTGTCTCAATAGTTCTGCCACTAAGTTTCTTTAAAACAGCCTGAACCGGACGGCCATATTTACCAACGATATTGAAAAAATAGCGTCGCGCCTCACAAGCCCACGGTTCGTCGGGGTCGGGTTTACCGAAGCGACCGAACGCATCAGCCGAGAATAGCGTATGGCTCGATTGGTCATAGATCATCATTACCTCGGGCCAATGAACCATCGGAGCCGTAACGAAATGCAATTTGTGTTTACCAAGGTCGAGGGTGTCGCCATCGCCAACCTCATCAATACGGCTTTCAAAACGTTCGACATTCTCGACCAGATTAGGGAGCATGGCGTGGGCTTTGGCTGTGCAGACAAGGCGACAGTCGGGGAAACGGTCCATCACCCATCCTATGCAAGCCGAGTGGTCGGGTTCGAGGTGCTGAACAATAAGATAATCAGGCGCTTTACCGTCAACGAAAACCTTATTGATAGTATCGCACCATTCGTCAGCCTTACGCTCATCGACCGTATCAATCAATGCGGTTTTGTCGTCAGAGATTATATAAGAGTTATACGATATACCCTCGGGTACTTTATATTGACTTTCAAACAGGTCCAAGTCTTCGTCATAAACACAAATAGGTGTGATGTCGCTATGCATTTTGAATAGATTTAAAAAACACGCGCAAAATTAGTAATTTTGACGAAATAAACCCAAAAAATTCAGGGGATAATACATCGGTATATAAAAATAGGACGCACGAGCCGTGCGTCCCTACTGATTATCAATGAGTTGTTGTATTAATCTACGTTTTGGCGGCGAAGGGTGATGTCATAATCATCGATTTCGCACGACATGATGTTATCTTTGATTTTTATGTCGTCAATTTTTTTGGCATTGAAGAATTTAGTTTCGACGCCGGTTGAAATAGCCTTTTTGACCATACCAGCCAACACAGGTTTAATTGCTGTTGTATCGGGAGTTGATGTACCGGTCAAAACGTTATAGTCGAGGACAACCCCATCGGGGTCAACATCGATTTTCATTGTCGTACCATCAAGGAAAATCTTGATTTCATCATCGTCGTCAACAGTCCATTCACCTTGAATAGTTGCGACACCGCTGGCAGTGTAGCTGATAGGGGATTCAATACCATCGCCTTGAGGAACAGTCGAATTAACTGAAATTAATCCGCTCATTGTCAACGTACCACCATTCTTTTCAGGGAGTTTGTTAAACTCAAGAATACGGATTATTGATGACGAATTGCCGATGTTATCGGTCAATCGTTCGGGCGATGAAGCCCAAGTGCCGTTAATATCTTTTGCGAGTTTTGAATCTGAGTTACATGATGATGCCATCAGCACCAATGCAATTGCCGGGAGAAGTCGTAATATCTTTTTCATTATCTAACTGATTAAATTATACAGTGATAACGAACTGACGGAGTGTTTTGTTCACGCTTTTACAGCACAAATTGAACTTCTTTGAAGGCAAACGATTGTGTTGACCCGTCGCGGAGTTGGAGAGTCATCACGCCGTTATCGGCAATCGACTTTATCGAGGCTTCAAAATGTTGACCGTCGGGATAGGCAAACGTATGAAAACCTGAACGTCGCCAAAGCCGAGAATCGTAATTTTCGGTCAGTTTACGACGACCTTCGTCGGAAGAGCACAGGCTGAGATTTTCATCGACCAGTTCCCAAAGCATATTGACCAACGGCACGAGGTCGAGTTCGACGCCACCGTTTATGTTTATAATCGACACCGGATTAGGCGCATCGGATAGAAATTCTCGCTGATTAACATTCAATCCGACACCAAGAATCGAACGGTCGATCGTGATGCCGGTCAGCGAATTTTCAATCAGAATTCCACAGATTTTTTTATCACTGACATAAATATCGTTGGGCCATTTTATCTCGGCATGAATTCCGCCGGGCAACACTCGGTCAAGGAGTTGGACGAGCGCAACCGACACAGCCCGACATATCAGAAACTGCTCATAAGCCAGGATGTTGTCGGGTCTTACAACAATCGAAACCGTCAGATTTTTTCCCGATTCAGACTCCCATGAATTACCACGCTGACCGCGTCCGGCAGTCTGAGCAATCGCCCGAATTACAGTTCCGTGGGGCGCATCGGGCATTGATGCGGCAAGCGTGTTTGTCGATGTAGCTTCGGCTACCTCAATCAAGTTCATTCTTCGGGAAAGTCAATGGTCAATTTACGGCTCTGATCATCGGGATTTACCTCAATCTTAACCTTAACGGTATCATCGGGCAAAATTTCGTCAATACGTTCGGGCCATTCAATCAGACAAACCGCACCGCAATCAAAGTAGTCTTCCACACCGATTTCAAAGGCATCGTCGATTGACTCAAGTCGGTAGCAATCAAAATGATATATCAATTCGGCGGTCGAGTCAGAACGATATTCATTGATGATTGAGAACGAAGGTGAACTTGTCGGGTCATCTTCGACACCGAGCTGGCGAGAGAGCGCATTAATGAATGTGGTTTTGCCGGCACCCATCGGTCCGTAAAACGCAAAAATGGTGTAATCGCCCATTAATGAGGCAAATCGGCGAGCAGCCTCATCAAGATCGTCGGTCGATTTTATGATTATTTCTTCAGTCATTTTTTATATGTTTAATTTATTTATTTTCATTTTTAGAAATCGCATCTGCGCATACTGTCAGGTAGTCGTCAATAGTAGCTCCATTATCGGTCAGCACTTCCAAATCGGCAGTCGAAATCGGGGTTAACCGCAATTGACTTATCAGCTGTCGGTTTGAATTGACAAACATTTTAATATATGACTCGGCATGGTCGTAATTGTCAAATTGCCCTACCAACAAATTTTTACCAACCGGGCTTATATCAAAGTCTTCAACATCGAATGTCGAGAAATTGAATTTGGCAATCTCATATATTAATTTGTTTGCATCGACGTTGTCGCTCTCAAAGGAGAAAACGACCTGATGTGCAGAATTTTTATCGAATTTAAAAGGCAGTTTATCAATGGAATACAATGGGAACGACTCCATAGCAAAAGTATCGTTTGGTAAGGTTATAACTTCACTTTGAGGCTCGTTATACTCCGCAATGACAAAGGGTGCTTCATCATCAGCTTTTACATCTTTCAACATCTTGGCACGACGTTTCAGACGTGAAGCCAATATGCTGTTAGGAGAATACTTAGCACCAATCATCGCCGACTCTGCAGCCCTTGAATTATCAGAATTATTTGCCCGGATAATTGATTGAGTGGTATAATAGAGATATTTTGCTTGCTTACTTTTGAGCGAGCTTTCATCAACACGGTCAAGTATCATCTCAGCCTCGAAATTACCACCCAAATCAGCCCTGCAACGTGCCTGCATTATGCGACACATTTCCACCGTTTTATGGTCGTGGGCAAAGCGCAATTCGGTAGCAGCAAACACCTTGCAAGCATCATCAAAACGACCTTTCATATAATAGCAGTTACCTAACAGTAACCAAGCCTCGGCAAGCGCCGGATTATACTCCTTACGGGTCATCCATTTACGATATTCGGGGTCGTGACCATGACCGGCCTTACCTCGCGGACGGCTTGATATCGAGTGTAAGGCAATCGCCTTTTCAGCCTTTTCGATTGAATAGTCAAAGCGTGTTGAATTTGCACCTGCTCTTGCATCGGCAGGATGTGGCATTATCATAGCCGAGTCGTTATCAACAAACGATGTAACCATTTCATCTACAGCTTCTTGATATCGGTTAATGGCGTTGTAGAGTGTGTTATATCGGGCAACAAAAGCGTGATAATTACGCGTGGCACCCCGGTTTTTCTTAACCGAACACGAGGTTAATACCGAAAACACAGCCAACGACATAATTATAAACGCTTTAAAATTGAGAGTTTGCCGTTTCATTGAGCCTCATAAATGAGAGTCGAGCTATGAGAGAAATCAATTACCGACCCGGCGGCTTCGTTGACATCATCGACAGTCAAACTTCGGTACGCATCAAGGTTTTCGCCGGGTTTCTCGTCGTGAATTGCAGCCATTGCAAGGTTCTGAGCGGCAGCTCCATAGTTTATTTCTTCAAATGCTTTATCGCTCACATAGCGGTTGATTGCACGGGTAACCTCTTTTTGAGTAACACCACATGTGAGCAGTTTCTGCAACTCATCTTTTATTACTTTCTCGCTTTTTATCAACGTTTCAGAGCTGTTGTCAGCCATCGTTGCCATGACGTGAAGAAAACCGGGGTCTTCCGAACCCAAAATGAAAGCATCAACCGAGCTAAACAGTTCAGTTCCAAGCAACAGATTACGATAAAAGCGTGACGAGTTCCCTGATGCCAAAATATCGGTCAACAAGTCGGCACCACGATAATCTTTATCTTTATAACCACCCATCGGGAAGGCGATATGAAGCTTATTGGCAGGCACTTTTGCCTTTTCAACCATCAGTCGGGGTTCATCGGGTAACAGCTCTTGGGTTAAGTTTCTGACATAACCGGGACGTGCCTGAATGTCACTAAACCACTTCTCGGCAAGCGAAAAAACACGATCGCTGTCAACATTCCCGACAACCGACATAACGGTACGTTCAGGTCCGTAGTGAAGTGTGAAAAAATTTTTCACATCGTCGAGAGTAACTTTCTCTATATCCTCGGGAGTCAAGCCGATTGTCGGCCAACGGTAGGGGTGAAACTTATAAACAAGGCTGCGAAGTTTATGAGATTCATCGCCATAGGGGCGATTCAAGCAGGTTTGCTTAAACTCCTCGATGACAACACTTTTTTGATTATCAAGTTTTGCCAGGGTAAATCCCGGGAGCGCCATGCGATCACTTTCGAGCCAAAAAGCGGTCTCGATATTATGGGCAGGCAGAATGTCATAGAAGTTGGTGAAATCAGCACTCGTCCATGCGTTTGTCATACCACCGGCACGCTCAATTTCACCGTCAAAATCGGGCGCATTTTCCGACCCTCCAAACATCAGATGTTCAAAGAGATGAGCCATGCCGGTCAGTTGCGGATTCTCATCGCGAGAACCAACATCATGCAAAATATTGACCGCCACCATCGCTGTTGACGGGTCGTGGCGGTGGACTACCCTCATTCCGTTGGGGAGGGTCAGCTGATTTTCTGTCATTTTTCAATTTTAACAGAGAGAATACGGATATCCTCAAGAGGACGGTCGTTGCGGTCAGTTTCTGCTTTCTGAATTTTTTCAACGACATCCATTCCATCAATCACTTCACCAAAAACAGTATAATCGCCATCGAGGTGAGGTGTACCGCCTTGCTCCTTATAAGTCTGCCTCTGATCTTCGGGAATCTTGAATGGAGCTTTGGCATATTCAGCCTCGGCCTTTGCAACCAGCTCATCGCGCAAACGGTCAAGACCTTCACGGTCGCGATTGCGACGAAGTTCCATTATAGTATCGCGATTTTCAACCTGAAGACGATTGAAAATTTTCTGCATCATGTTAACCTGATGACGTTTCTCGATTTGGGCAAGAGTAGAATCGTTGAAAGTCTTACCGGTTACAATATAAAATTGGGAACCTGAAGAACGTTTTTCGGGGTTAACCGAATCAGCTGTACGGGCTGCGGCAAGAACTCCACGTTTGTGATATAGTTCGGGATAGTGAATTTCAGCCTCGATAGTATAGCCGGGATCACCGCTGCCGAGTACCTTACCTTTGGCAGCATCGCGTGAATCGCCATCGCCGGTCTGAACCATAAAATCGTTTATAACACGGTGGAAAAGCACACCGTCGTAATATCCTTCCCGGGCAAGTTTTACAAAATTATCGCGATGTAACGGGGTCTGGTTGTAAAGTTTAACCTTGATGTCGCCCATTGTTGTCTTAATATCGGCGATAACTTCGTGTGAATTGTTCTGACTCATATTTGATTTATATTTTGCTCTGACGCCAAACGCCACCACCAAGCAGACGATGACGAACACAGATACTGTAAAAAATCTTTTTCTTTTCATTTTTAGTTGAAGATAAAATTAAAATCCTGATGGATAGACTCTTTTATAAATTCGACGGAAATTGTCGTCGACTTTATTCAGTTCGTCCACATGGTCGGCATAGTCCTTTCCCCAGATATCAGGCAGGAGCGCAGCGATATAGCGATGTTCACGGTCGCGGTCGATTGCATCGGCAATCAAGTGGCTGATCGCATTTTTATAGTAGTCGGCGTCGATTGCGTGAAGATAGCGGGCTGTACTAACCAAAAACTGTCCCGACTGATCGACACGACGCATATTTTCGAGCAGAAATACAAGTTCTTGATCACATGTATCTATGTGATTTGCAATCCATTCGTATGTTAAAAGCCCATCTTCGTCTTTAGAGAGCTGCTTTTTATCTTCTTCAGTCATAATCTTATTTTATTTTAGATAATGAACACAAAAATAGCGTTTATTTTTTTACTGACAAAATCAACTTTGTGTTCATTGTCATTATTTTATTCGAGTTTGCTTGCTCCATCGCTGATTATGACATCATAAATTTTTGGAGCGTGTCCATATTTCAACGTGAATTTTTCGACGACAGTCTTGACAAATTTGTCGCGCAAATCTTTTTTTACAAGATTGATTGTGCAACCGCCAAATCCGCCACCCATTATACGAGAGCCTGTTACGCCACATTCGCGAGCAATATCGTTCAAATAGTCAAGCTCTTCACAACTTACTTCATAATCTTTTGAAAGTCCGGCATGAGTCTCATACATTTTCTCACCGACCGTCTCATAATCACCACGGTTGAGCGCATCGCAAACGTCAAGCACACGCTGTTTTTCTTCAATCACAAATTTTGCGCGGAAATAATCCTCGGCTGTGATGTCACTTTTCACCTTATTGAGCATTTCCATATCGGCATCACGGAGGGTATCGATTCCGAGTCGGCGGGCAACACGTTCGCACGATTCGCGACGGCGATTGTAGGGCGAATCGACAAGCTCATGTTTAACAGCCGAATCAACCAAAATCAACTCGTAATCTTCGGGATTAAAGGGGAAGTATTCATATTCCATTGAGCGGCAGTCGAGTCGCATCAGCTTACCTTTTTGTCCGAATACCGATGCAAACTGATCCATAATTCCACACTTCACACCGCAATAATTGTGTTCGGTTGACTGCCCGATGCGAGCCAGCTCAAATTTGTCGATTTTATTATCATTAAACAAGTCGTTGAGCGCAAATGCAAAGCACGATTCCAATGCTGCCGATGAACTGAGACCGGCACCAAGAGGTACGTTGCCGGCAAAAACAGCATCAAATCCATGAACCACGCCACCGCGTTTCAAGATTTCACGACACACGCCAAAAATGTAGCGTGCCCACGACTGAGCCGGTTTGTCATCTTCATTAAGCCCGAACTCGGCATACTCGTTGAGGTCAATTGAAAAGACGCGGACGGTCATCGTGTCGTTGGGGCGAATCTCAGCCATTATAACCTTGTCGATAGCACCCGGGAACACGAAGCCACCGTTATAATCAGTGTGTTCGCCTATGAGATTTATACGTCCTGCCGATGCATAAAAAGTGCCGTGACCGCCAAAACGTTCTTCAAATATTTCTGATATCTTTTTTTTCATGTATTCTGAATTTAAAGTTAAAAAATCAGTGAATTATTCAGTTTACAAAAGTACATCAAAAAATATAATTTCCAAAAAATTATCCCTGCATTTTAGAATATGAAAAAAAATGACTAATTTAGCAAACTAAATAAAAATCTAACCACAGAAATCATAAAACAACACTAAAAAACAATGGAAAATAAACATAGATATTGCGTTATAATGTGCGGTGGTATCGGCAGCCGCTTCTGGCCCTACAGCCGTACCGACCGGCCCAAACAATTCATCGACTTTTTGGGGACAGGACGCTCTTTGCTCCAGATGACCTACGACCGCGTTCTCCCGATGATTCCCAAAGAAAACATCTTGGTAATCACCAACGGGAAATATGCATCGCTCATCCGCGAACAGCTTCCCGAATTGTCAGAATCTCAAATTTTGCTTGAGCCCGAACGCCGCAATACCGCCCCATGTATCGCCTGGGCAGCCTACCACATTGCGGCAATCGACCCCGAAGCCAGCATGATGGTTGCAGCAAGCGACCACCTCATCACCGGCGAACGCGAATTTGAAGCCAGCATCCTGAACGGCTTTGACTTTGTCGAAACTCACGACGCTCTGCTCACTCTCGGCATCAAACCGACGCGCCCCGAAACAGGTTACGGCTACATTCAAATAGGCATGCCCGCAAGCGAGCACATCAACTATGTGAAAACATTCACAGAAAAACCCGACCTCGAACTCGCAAAAGTATTTGTCGAAAGTGGCGAATTTTTCTGGAACTCAGGAATTTTCCTCTGGACTGCCAACTCTATCAAAAAAGCATTGGAGGCATACGCGCCCGACTTGACCCGTCTCTTTGACAA
>JAIDRE010000138.1 GCA_029061925.1 Muribaculaceae bacterium
TGTGAATTGCTTTCATTTTTTGTAACTTTGTATCTGTAATCACAACACGATATACATAAACAGTAGTATATCAATAAGATACAAAGATTTTGTAAAAATAAAAAATCCGGGCTACTAAACCTGGATTTTTTACTTTTACTATGATTTTTCTCTTTCTAAAACAACTCTAACTGAGGACTCCCCATTGGCAATGGGGTCGTTGATGCCCCATAAAAAAGTTCGATTGCCCCAAATTGTTTATCAGTTATACATAAAACTCCGACACTCCCCTCTTCGGGAATAAAACGTTTAACTCGTTTTAAATGGACATCTAAACTTTCGCGACTTGCACAATGTCTTATATAAATTGAAAACTGAAACATTGTAAAGCCATCGCCCATAATATCTTTGCGGAATCGGGTTGCTGCCTTACGTTGCATCTTTGTTTCGGTCGGCAAATCAAAAAATACCATTATCCACATAGACCTGTATTGGCTAAAACGACTTCTGCTCATTTCTTATACGAAGTTATTCTTTAGAGATGTCGTCTGAAATAATTGGATAAAGTATTTTTCGACGTTTTCCTTGATAACATTGCATCAAACTGGTTGCCGTCACTTCTATAGCGTTAATCATCGGTCGTTTTTTCCCATCAATAATTGTGTCCATTACAGGGAGCGACAACAACCGACGTTTCAACTCTTTATCAAGTATAAAATCTTCATCATCAACATCACGATAGTCATTAAGTATTTTAACCACTTCCATATCGACGTATGGTCGATATGGCTCCATAATGTCATCAGCCAAACAATAGGCATTATATCGATTATGATGATGAATACCTAACGTCGGCATTAGCCCTGCCGATACCAGAGCTCGTGCCATCATCGCCCTCACGATTGCATAACCATAATTTAGCAATGAGTTTGGCATTTTGCCATCCGGATCTCTGACAAATCCAACAACAGTCGGTGCAAAAATATTTCTCCAATAATACACGGCTGCTCGTGCCTCAAGATTGTCGGGGTCCCCACTTCTAACCTGTCGACTCCATACATCCATATTTCCGGTTTCAACATCAGAAAACATGTTTAGCACCGCCATCTGATTCAAGATCTTAGTCTGAATCGTCTGTTGCCATAACTGCTTTTTCAGTGGAAGCGAAGCTTCGATTTGAAATTTAAAGCGCTCGCTTTGCAATGTATTACCGTCAAGTGGTAATTGCAACCCCACTGGCAAGTGCCGGGAGTCACAACTAACAACGGCTACATTGTTTTGAAGCAATAAATCGAGTAGTCCAAGCGTGATTGTTATTTGTCGATTATCAAGCACTACCACTCCTAAATCTTCCACCGGGATGGATGTTAACGGTTTATTATCATCTGGAGTTCTTGCAACCAATTGATTATTATTAACCGACAAATAAACCGGATTGCTAAACAACACCACTCGTCTAATCATAAGCCTACCGATTTAATTAATATTCGCCTACATGAACAATATGTCCAAGAGCGTCAACCCTAACTTTAACGACATCTCTCATTAACTTTATAGAAGTTATTCGCTTATACGTTATTCCTAACAGGTCTTTTGATTCATCAACTGTCGTTTCTAAATGATGTCTAAATACATAATAGCAACTTGACAACTTTTGAACGCGATATAGATGAGGACTGATTAATGCATAATTATCAGGATTGAGCAAATCAATGTCTTTGGGGTCAAATATCATTCCATCGGGTTTGCCTTTTTCATCAAGATGATATTCGGGGAAAACTACATATTCGTTTCGTTTCAAAGTCATCAGGAATTTCCACCCCTCATCAGCACCAACATTGCGGTCAATTATTGGCATCGGTGGAATAGAAATTGCACGGGCTACAGCCTCAAAATTAGAAACCATAACCTCTTCTACAGCACCTGAAGGAGTCTCAAACAATGCTACATGATGATTACCGGCAGGTGCAACGTAATCGGTTGGTATTGTTGTTCCGTCAGTCTGATAAATCAAATTGCCTAAATGGTCGTGAGCATCATGAATTGCAATCGGGTCTGATACACGAGCTTTAATCTTAACTTTTTTAATAGTTATCCCTTTCTCCTTATTCAGATATATAGGATTTTCTTCAAGATTACTGAACGCTTTTTTCTTATCTCCACCAAATTGAACCAAACGATGTTCCAGAATTCGTCTGATACCCGAATCCAGCACTTTAGCAATATCAAGATTTTCAGTTATAGCAACTTTTTGAGTATAGCACGGCACGAGTTCGACCACCATTACCTTGTCAGGAACACATTGAGTATGAGCCGCATCAAGATAGATCGGATTCTTAGCCAACGAGTTTTTACCGGTAAATGCCTTCTTGGAATCACCGCCATTTTCAAGAAAACGTTTTAACAAAGCTTCTCTATAAGCCTTCGATGCAACTTTGGCTATTACGTCTTCTGTCATACCGCCACCAACGCTGACCATTTCAGTTTCATAGCGCAACGACCTACCGTAAATAGTCTCATTGTGTAGTTGCATGCGTGGAGTGAGATATTTTCTTGTCAAATCACCATGTTTTGTCTTTATCTTGTCAACATTAGCTGTCACAACCTTATTTTTAGCTTTGGTCGAAACAAGAATAGATTCCAATGTTTCTCTTACACGTTTACGCATCTGCTCGGCTGGCATTGGTGGTAAAAAGCGAAGATTTCCATGCTCATCACGATATATATATTTTTTCTTTATACCATAAATTTCACTACCCTTGTCTGACTGTGCATTAAGATTATTCAGATACTGAATAAAAACAGGACGAGTAAACGCTATTGTTATGGCATCAAGCGCATGATGACGGTTGTCATTGCGTTTTGTCCAATCAACAATGCGTTCAACAACCTTGCCGTCGCGATTTGTAAATTGCGTTGTCAAACCGAGGCGATCATATTTATCCCAGTTCAACTCTTTCATTACATCAATCAAGCCCCAGTCCTCGCGTAAGCGATCGGTTATTGAGCCAATCGTAGCCGTCACTGTCGGTGTTACATTTTCAAGAATCTCTTTTGCCTTTCTTGCAATATATTGGGTCATCGAAAGGTCTCGATTCAAGAATTCGGAAGGGATATCCTCAACTTTACATTTTAAATTTTTAGCTTTAGTGTGAGAAATTATACCTTTCTTTTCAAGAACATCTACTTTATTTAGATAGTCGTTTTTAGCCGACTCTCCAAAAGTAGCTTCGATATAGTCGATTGCTGTTTGATTGCCTTTGGCAAGATTGACATCGGTTGTTTCGATTGTTTTATTTGAGAAAGAATCATCAAAAGCAACTGATTGAGGAATAATATGCTCGATATTGAATCCCTTTCCAAACAGTTCTTCTTTGGGAATATATGTACCTGAATATAAAGTTTTATATCCGTTGAACTCAAGTTCTTCATATAGACGATATCTCACAATATCATTGCTACTTGGATGAGCAATATTGAAAGGCGCTGTCTTCAATATATTTATGATACGTTCATTGTCTTTTGCCCGGTTATTTATCGAGTCGGTCATTTGCTTGCGATCTTTAGCCGACTTTTTCAACTCACGAGCCATTTCGATACGTATTTCATCAAATTGTCCGTAAACCTCCATCAATTCATTTACGACCCTGATCATCTGATTTAAAATTTTCTCGACAACCGGGCTACGCAGCGAATTTTTTGGTAATATATCTATATGTGTATCATAGACTCGATTCTCTTTCTGTTCTCGTGTCTCTGAACGTTTTGAATGGTTATATCCCGCTATCTCACAAGCATCGCTATAAACCAGTCCGTCAGCCATAAACGGAATTATCTTCTTTATTGCCTTGACACTAAGTGAGCCATAATCTGGTTCAAAAGTTATTGCAACAAACGGAATTGTTTCCTCTTCAGGTATATCAAGTAGTTTTGATAATGTCCTTTTAAGCGTTTCATTACCGCTACGCGAATCATCAGACTCTGCCGAATAGAGAGTATGCCACAGACGATAAGCCGGTTGATTCTCAATGTTTTTATCTTCTATATTAAAATAGAGATATGTAGCCTTGAATCCATACTCCTCAAGTTTATTGGCAACTTTCTTTGCGCGCTCAGCCGGATTGAGCCCCTCAAGAAACTCTACATCATATCCTTTTATAGCTAATAAATCTTCACACGCCGACAATATTGCAGTTGCTGTTCTATTACCCGGCACTTCCTTATAATTTAATTTCGCATCTTTAGCCTTAAGCCCAAGGAGAGCGAGTATCTCTTTATCGATCAGTTTATTACAAAATTCAAGATTTTGATACAATAACACTCTCTGATCTTCCGATAATGGTTCATCATTAATCTTGAGGTTATTAACGGTCTGGTAAATACGGAATTGTTGGAAGAGCGGTGATGACTTGGGAGCGACTTTAGGTCCTATCATCATCTTCTTTGTATTACCATCGACTTTCACTTCTTCAAGATGAGACTCCAATTCACAAGTAGCAACTTTATCCTTTTGAGATTTTAACGGTCTTTGATAGAAGATACAGCGGTCTCTTACCTCTCTCTTCAATTCAGGTGTAAGCTCTTTATGAAACTTAGCCTGAGTATCCCAAATTGTATCAAATTCATCCTGATAATCTTTACGATAAAACGAAATATTTTTAAATGAAAAATGAGGATTCTCCTTCAGTTTGCGATATTTATACTGACCGATTGTTTCGTTGTTAACTATCAATTCTTTACTTCGATCGCTCATTGCGCTCAACAATCCACTTGCCGATGCAATTGATCCGTTTATTTTTGCAAGTATATGAGCAAGTACCTCGGCATCGACTCGCTCTTTCAAGGCTTGAACACGCCAAGTCAGCTCTTCAATCTTTTGCTCACGACCACGACCCGAAACTCGCTTTGCGCCCTTGATATCTAATACCGAACTTAGCATCTTCCAGGTTTGACTATCGTTTTTACCTTTCAGCGATTCGACAAATTCAGGCGTAAGTTGCGGATAAAATTTAACTTGACAATCTACAATACGATAAAATTCGTTTTCCAAGTCTGAGCGGAAGAACTGAGGAACACGAGATGCACCTTCTTGCATCTTTTCTAATGCATATTGTCCGGAAGTTATATTTCGATTTTGAAGTTCCAAAGCAATATCCATCGTGTCAATAGCCGAGTCGCCATCTTGAACGTCGTTAGACTTTCGGCTACTGCGATAACCTCGTTTTTTATTGAGCATCATCAAAACACGACCAAAATCTTCAAAACCAATGCGCTCGGTTGCCGCCTTTGCTCTAAGCTCTAAGAGAGAGTATGTCGAGTCTGCCCCATTTTCAGCCAAAATTGTATCAGGACTCAAAATCCCATGCCCAATCAATAATCGACGCAGATCTTCACGACGCAACTTAAATCTAAAATTGTTCAAACGCGCGCCATGTTTTAAACGTCGATCGACATTTGTTAAAATTGGTTCTCCCTTAGAGAAACTTTTTGTTTCGTCAACGGTTAATGGATATCGTCTGACTCCGGCTGCTAAAATTTCAGAATCAAACTTTGTTACATCGCCTTCATTTACAACAGCCCAACCGATACTGGCTGTTCCAAGATCAAGACCAAGAATACGCTTCATATATTATGTTTTTTAATGTATCAAATAATTTTCTCCAAAAATATCAATAAAATTTGGGATATACAAAAAATGTGCCTATCTTTGTCGTACAAAAAATGAGCAATTCACAATAAGGATTATTCCGTTGTGAAAACATTAGAGCGGCTTTCGGGTCGCTCTCTTGTTTTTAGGCCACAATTAACAAACCGCAAAAACTCATCTCGAATTGACAACTCCGGGCGTCAACAACATTTAACCCAAAATATTTGCAACTTATCAAATAAAGCACTACCTTTGCACTCGGAAAATTTCCCGGTCCTATAGCTCAGTTGGTTAGAGCACCTGACTCATAATCAGGGAGTCCTTGGTTCAAGCCCAAGTGGGACCACAAATTAGAAATCAAGCAGTTACGAATTCCCTCGTAGCTGCTTTTTCTTTTACATTGAACATAACTCTCACCATAACAAACTACGATAAGTCCGATATAACCTAATTAAAGTTTAACTGGAGTTTGAATCTCCAACGCGGTTACGGTGGGAACAAGAGGGCGACTTTAAGGTTGCTCTATTGTTTCTGATAAAATAATTTATTTATAGACTTTTCAATAAAAAAACTGACGTATTATTGGAATTTGGAAAATAATTACTACTTTTGTACTGACAAAAAGTGTAACAAATAACATTTTTTATCAGTAATATGATAGTAGCACGAGACAGATACCTCAAAAAACTCATTGCTAAAAAGCATAATGGAAAAATCAAGATTGTAACAGGAATTCGACGTTGTGGAAAATCATTCCTGCTATCTACAATTTTCACCAACTGGCTTAAAGACAATGGAGTTGACAGCGAGCATATAATACATATTAATCTTGAAGACAGACGTAATAAAGAGCTTCGCAACCCAGATATTCTATTGAATTATATTGATTCAAAGTTGTCTGACAACAAAATGCATTATGTAATGATAGATGAGATTCAATTAGTCCCAGAATTTGAGGATGTATTGAATAGTTATCTTGATATGCCAAATGTAGATGTGTATGTTACCGGTAGTAATGCACGATTCCTCTCAAAACAAGTTAGAACCGAATTTGCAGGGCGCGGAGAGGAAGTTAAACTGTACCCATTTTCTTTTAAGGAATTTCTATCAACATCCGAGTTAGATCAAAATTCTGCACTAAGAGACTATATGATATATGGGGGTCTGCCTCAGGTTGTGTTAAAAGATACTCACGAAGAAAAAGTTGAGTTACTTACAGCCCTTTTTGAGAATACCTATGTTAACGATATCGTTCATAGGTATAAACTACGCAACACAGAGCCTCTCAACGAATTGTTAGACATATTAGCATCCTCTATTGGAGGGGTAACTAATGCAACAAAATTAGCGAACACCTTTGTTAGTGTTAAACACGAAAATATTAGTCGAAACACAATAGTCAATTATCTCGATTACATTTGTGATTCTTTCCTTATGGAAAAAGCCTCAAGATATGACATAAAAGGGAAACGCTATATTGAGAGCCCATATAAGTATTACTTCTCTGATTGCGGTCTGAGAAATGTTCGATTAAATTTCCGTCAAATCGAATATACTCATCTCCTCGAAAATATAATTTATAATGAACTTCTTATTCGAGGTTTCAGTGTCGATGTTGGAGTAGTTCCCAAAGTTCAAAGAAATGAAGAAGGCAAGATAAGTCGTCAGTATTATGAAGTTGATTTTGTTTGCAATCAAGGTAGTAAACGATATTACATACAAGCTGCATACCGAATGTCTGATGAAAACAAAATAAAACAGGAAGAGAAATCTTTGATAAACATTGACGATTCATTTAAGAAAATAATAATTCTCGGAGAATATACCCCAGTACTTCATAATGAGGCGGGGATTACGTCAATAAGCATCTATGATTTTTTACTGAATGAAAACTCTTTAGAGTTATAATTTTACTAAAAACAAAATGCATACCAAATAGTTATATCGGGATACTTCCCTTCTTTTTCAACAAAAAAACTGACGTATTATTGGAATTTGGAAAATAATTACTACTTTTGTAAAAAAATTGATATAAGATGCCTGGCGATATTCCGAGCCAAATTGAAAGACTGAAGCATAAAGCCGAAGTTCTT
Organism: Muribaculaceae bacterium; assembly: GCA_029061925.1. Taxonomy (GTDB): domain Bacteria; phylum Bacteroidota; class Bacteroidia; order Bacteroidales; family Muribaculaceae; genus CAJUPY01. Next base: position 7,720 of record JAIDRE010000138.1, read on the forward strand.
TTCAGTCGCTATCAGTTGCTTAAACAGCAAAAGATGGGGGCCGACGAGGAAATTATGCAGCTTCGGGCTACTGTCGAAGAGCGCGACCGTCAAATTGACAGTCTCAATCGCGAGATACAGTATCTCAAAACTGCAGTTGGCATAGCTCCTTCTAAAGAAGAGCTTGAACAAAGTCGCCAGATCTTGACCCAACTTGTGCGGGACGTCAATAAATGCATCAACGACCTAAAACAATGATGCAACAATGAGTGAAGTAAAAGAAATTAACCTACGCATAGCCAATTTGGCTCCTATACAACTTAAAGTATCGCCCGACGACGAACTTAGTTGGAAGAAAGCATCCGATGCAATCAACAACCTCTGGAGGTCTTGGAGCGCACGCTTTCCCGACAAATCACCCCAAGACATTTTGGGAATGATCACACTTCGTTTCGCCCAGGCGTTTGAGGTGAGCAACTCAAAGCTCGAGGAAGCCAGAAACGCTTTCGACCAGATAGAAAAGACGCTCGACACCCTTTTGGTTGACGATTTGTCTAACAACTAAACTCATACAGTCGTCATTCGTGACGATTTTCTTGATTACCGCACACTTGTCTGTCAGCTTAAACTGAGAGTCATTTGTGCGTTTTTTATATTGTAAAAACTTAAAAATTAGAAATATAACTTAGTAAAAAACATTAAATAATCACAGCATGTCAGCTATATTTTACATAGTAGCAGGAATTGTAGGTATCGTAATCGGATATCTCGTTGCTCTTGCAATTCAGAAAACAATGGCTCACAGCCGCGCCAAATCTATCATCGAAGAGGCTACCCGTGAAGCCGAAGTCATACAAAAAAACAAGTTGCTCGAAGCCCGCGAAGAAGAGCTTCAGATCAAAGCCGAGGCTGAAAAACAGGCCAACGCCCGTATGTCTAAAATCCAGTCTCAGGAAGCTCGCCTGAAACAACGCGAACTCCAGCTCAATCAGCAGCAGAGCGAAAACCAGCGCAAGCTCAACGAAATCGAAGCTCAACGTCAAACAATTGAAGCTCAAGAAGCTGCCAACCACATCCGTCAGGAAGAACTTGACAAGCTCATCCATCAGGAACGCACCGAACTTGAGCATATCTCGGGACTTTCTTCTGAAGAAGCAAAAGAACGACTCATCGAGTCGCTCAAAGACGAAGCAAAAACAGCCGCGGCGTCTTATATCAACGACATCATGGACGAGGCAAAGATGACCGCTAACAAAGAAGCAAAACGCATAGTTGTTCAGTCAATTCAGCGTGTTGCTACTGAAACAGCAATCGAAAACTCAGTCACAATTTTCCATATTGATTCTGACGAAATCAAAGGCCGCATCATCGGTCGTGAAGGACGTAACATCCGCGCTCTCGAAGCCGCAACCGGAATCGAAATCATCGTTGACGATACCCCCGAGGCTATCGTTCTTTCAGGCTTTGATCCCGTTCGTCGCGAAATTGCCCGACTCGCCCTACACCAGCTCGTTTCTGACGGTCGTATCCACCCCGCCCGCATCGAAGAAGTCGTTGCCAAAGTGCGCAAACAAATCGAAGAAGAAATAATCGAAACCGGTAAACGTACAGCTATCGACCTCGGTATTCACGGACTCCATCCCGACCTCATCCGCCTTGTCGGCAAAATGAAATACCGCTCAAGCTACGGTCAGAACCTGCTTCAGCACTCTCGCGAAACAGCCAACCTCTGTGCAATCATGGCATCGGAACTGGGTCTTAACCCCAAAAAGGCACGTCGTGCCGGACTCCTCCACGATATCGGTAAAGTACCCGATGAAGAGCCCGAACTACCCCACGCACTCCTGGGTATGAAACTCGCCGAGAAATACAAAGAAAAGCCCGAAATCTGCAACGCTATCGGTGCTCACCACGACGAAATCGAGCAGACCTCACTTCTCGCTCCTATCGTTCAGGTTTGTGACGCAATCTCAGGTGCCCGTCCCGGTGCCCGCCGTGAAATCGTTGAAGCCTACATCAAACGTCTCAACGACCTCGAACAGCTTGCACTCTCATATCCCGGCGTTATCAAGACATACGCAATTCAGGCAGGTCGCGAGCTTCGTGTAATCGTTGGTGCCGACAAGATTGACGATGTTGAAACCGAAAAACTTTCAGCCGAAATTGCAAAACGAATCCAAGACGAAATGACCTATCCAGGTCAGGTTAAGATTACCGTTATCCGCGAAACCCGCTCTGTTAGCTTCGCTAAATAATCGACGCCCATGTCTGAAGAAGATATCAAAAACGACAACCCCGAGGTTAACGACGAGCAATCACCTGAGAAAATCAGCCCCGTCGATCGCCACGTTTGTCCGCGAGGAAAACTTCACAGCTTCAACTGGCTTGGCAACGTACCCGGTCAGTTTGCCGACGATGATATTGTCGAAGTCCTTTTCAAGAACACACGAAAAGGATATTACCGCAACTCGACAAACATTCCTCTCGAAATCGGCGACCTTGTAGCAGTTGAAGCCTCTCCCGGTCACGACATCGGCAAAGTTTCGCTGATCGGCAAACTCGTTCGTCTTCAAATGAAGAAAGCCGGCATCAAAAACGAAGCCGAAATCAAACGTGTTTTCCGCAAGGCACGCCCCAACGACATCGAAAAATTTGAGGAAGCCAAAGCACGCGAGAACGACACGATGATTCGCTCGCGCAAAATTGCCGAAAGCCTTAACCTCAATATGAAAATCGGCGACGTCGAGTATCAGGGCGACGGATGCAAAGCAATTTTTTATTATATTGCTGACGAACGTGTTGACTTCCGCCAGTTGATCAAGATTTTGGCTGACACATTCAAGATTCGTGTCGAGATGAAACAGATCGGATCACGTCAGGAAGCAGGACGCATCGGCGGTATAGGCCCCTGCGGA